>JBJLBY010000042.1:0-23171 GCA_045567975.1 Candidatus Poseidoniales archaeon
GATGCGCACCCATCCAACCAAATAATAATCCCATTAATGCTGAAATTCTGTTATCTGGCTTGTCTTTTGACGCTGCACGTTTCCTAAGGCGCTCAATTTTCCACTTATTATAAGCATGACCTATACCTTCAGGCATAATAAGCAAAATTGCAATTATGATAGCATATGGCATGACTCCACCTAATGCAAAATAGTTAGTTCTCTCTAATGGATTACCAATTCCTGATAGAACTGGTTCAGAAACTGCCCTTACAAATCCAATAATGATAGAAGCACCTATAGCTCCAGGTACTGATCCTATAGTACCTAATACTATAACTGCAAAAGCTGGCAGTAAAAGTGTAAAAGCTGTTTGAGGATTAAATAAAACTGTCAAACCAAATACTGCACCACCTACTCCTGAAATACCTGCTGAAAGGAAAGCACTCGTGAGATGCACACGTTCCACATTAATTCCACTGCTAGCTGCTAATTCTGGATTATCTGCAACAGCACGCATCCTGCGCCCCAATCTAGTATGAGTTAACAAAAGGAAAAGCAATCCCACTGAAATAAAAACAACTATGGGAAGGAATGCATTGTTATATGCGTAATTTGTTACACCGCTACCAAAAGTAGGCCAAATAGAACTCCCCAAATCTAAACTCAAAGTCTTTGTAGGAAGTTCCCAACGTTGAGAACTACCCATCCAGTCTGCATCTGGAACTAAGCGCTTTGTGTTAGCACCAAATCTTAAGTAAACTAAAGCACGCAAAATCATGGCCACTCCAAGAGAGGCAATCATCATAACATCCGATGATGATTTACGGGTTCGAAAACCTCGAAATACCAAACGATCAATAATAATACCTGCAAGACCAGTTAAAATGAAAGCACCAATTAACACATACAAAAATAGAGACCACACTAAAGTTCCATCAGAGGGGGCATCGCTGAGCGGAAACAACCAATCTGTCCACATTATAGCAATACCAACATACATACCTAGCATGAAATATTCGCTTTGTGCAAAATTACCATAACGTTGAACGCTATAAGTTAGAGTACATCCTATTGCAATAGCCAAATAAGTTGATGACCATGTTAAAGTCGAAATTGTTAATGAACCAATATCAAACCTAAGTGAAGCAACTAAATCTTGCCCTAATAAAAGAAAATGAAGTGAAACTAAGGCATGAATAAGAAAAAGAAATGGGGAAAAAATGATCAGAATTGTCCGAAATTTGGAACTAGGTAAATCATCAAATAATATTTTGATGAGTCCAAAACCCATACATAACAATTGAAATGTTTGAAGAAGCCAAACTAAATCTGGAGGAAGACTACCAACCAACAAGAAATCTAAAAAATTAAGTGAACCTAAAGAAAACAATAAACCTAAACTGGCATCTAAACTTAATAGAAGAACTAAAGCTAATCTTTGATAACCCCTAGACAGGGAATTCCAACGCTCTCTGAGGCCATCCTTAATCATAATCAACATCGTTAACGCAGACCCAATAAAAGTCAAGCCCTAAAAGACCAGAAAGACCTCAAAGGCGAAGCGTGACGCTATAGCGCGCTTCTGCGCGCTATAACGCACTTTGCATTAATCAAAAATTTATTTGATTAATCTATGCTGACTGAACGCCGCCAGTAGCTGTCCAATATTTTGAACATGAGTAGCCACTGTTTGCATCTGTAGTATCTCCAGAGTAAGTGCAAATATCATAACCTGCACCGCCAACATCCCCATTATCTAAGAATGTAAGTTTTCCAGAAGATCCTTCGAAACCAGTTCCAACAGACTTGATATTATCGTTGATTGCACCTGACATTTGAGCTGCCTCTCCGATCATCGTTACTGCATCATAGGTAGTCAAAACATAGGTTTTGATACTTCCTACATCAGCTGCATTTGCATCATATCTAGCTTCGAAATCACCATATGTTGATCCTGCACGAGGGGCAGATACAGTCACACCAGTTGCCTCTGCATTATCTCCCATTTTCTCATACAAACCAACACCAGCTGGTCCATCACCTGCAAATATTTTACCATCCCAACCATCATCCTTGAGTGCTTCAATAATTCCGGCTGCATCTTGGATATAAGAGGACAAGTAAACTGCTGTACAAGTGGCATCTCCAGATATACTTTCAGCTAGTGCACTGAAATCTGTTGTAGTGTCTTCATATCCGGCCATTCCAGCTCCACAAAGTTCATGTCCATCTTCTTCCCAAGCTGCTTTAATTGAATCTGCTAAACCAGACCCATAATCATTGGTCATGTGTAGAATTGCTAAAGAGCCATTTGTAACACCTGCATCAGCCATCATGTCAGCTCCAGCTGGACCTTGGATTGCATCACTAGGTACAACGCGGTAGAATAATGGATATACTTCTGCATCGCTTAGACCTGGGTTGGTACTAGCGTATGAAATCATTGGGATTCCAGCTGCAGAAAGTACTGCATTAGCACCCATTGAAGCTCCAGAACAAGCTGCACCGGCTACTGCAACAACACCTGAGTCGACCAATGTCTGAGCTCCAGCTGCGGCAGGAGTTCCGTCACATCCTGAGTCAACTTCAACTAATTCGAAGTTGTAGTCTGGATAAGCCTTGTTTAGATCGCTAATTGCTTCATTAGCTCCCCAAGTAAATCCAGGTGCATCTGGTTCCAATGGACCCGTAATTGGATTCATAAAACCGATTTTTACTGTCGTTTTGTCGTCTTCCTCATCTACACAGCCAGTGAAGGCACTAACTACGAAGATTAGAGCAAGAGCTAATACTTGATATTTTGTTGATTCCATGGTTATCACACCAGTTCTTCTACAACTAGGGGGATTAAAAAGATTTAATTCTCTACGCGTAGAATAATTTTATAGCATATTAATTTCTATACATACCTGCAAGAATACAGAACACTTACTGCGGAAAAACAGTTATTAATCTAGCTTCATACTCAAAAACGGGTATCTAATTGAAATATCAAAAGACAAGCTCGGAAAATGGGAGAATTAACACATGAAACCGACACTCCTGCACACATTAAAGTTTCTAGCATTACAAGGAGCTACAAGACATCCAGTTCATATTTCTTCAATAAAGCTTTCAAAGAAACTAGATGTAAGTCAACAATCTGCATCAAGATACTTGCTTGACCTAGTCAAAACCGGAAATATAGAAAGAAAACATGCTCAAGGTGGACAGATTATTACAATCAAAGATAAAGGAATTGCAAAACTAAGAAAAGAATTTTCTGAATATAATCTTATTTTTGGAAAGCAAAAATATATAGAAATGACTGGTAAATTAGAAACAGGACTTGGAGAAGGCGGATATTACATATCAAAAGAAGGGTATATGGAACAATTCAACCAAATGCTAAACTGGAAACCATACGAAGGAACATTTAATCTAAGATTAGAGGAAAATGAAGTACCAAAAATTGAAGCTATGAAAGCTGCTGAGGGAATGCTTGTCAGTGGCTTCCAGGAGAATGAACGTACTTTTGGTAAGGCATGGATTTTCAAATGCACCTTAAATTACGGGAAAAAAATTATAGAAGAATGCGCCATAATATCACCCAAAAGGACACATTACAAGAGAGTCGTAGAAATTATCTCGCCTCACTTCATCAGAAAGAAATTATCTGTAAATGATGGTGATATTTTCCAGATTAAAGTAGATCTAGGAGATATTTAAATAGGATGAGAAACAAAACGATGTTGGAGCAATAATGGACCCTTTCCACGATTATTACGGAATCCCTTGGTATGCCATACTTGGATTATGGGCTGCAATTGCAATAGGATTACATGTATATCAAGTAGGGTTTATAGTCAAATTAATCAGATTAGGGAAAGACGATGATCGATTTGATTCTTGGAAACAAAGAATGAGGGAATTTCTAACTGATTGGTTAGGTCAGCGCAAAGTTGTCGAAGATAAATTGGCTGGATATGCTCACGCCTTGATCTTCTGGGGATTCCTAATGCTAGTAAGTGATGTAATCGATTTAGGTACTGGCGGGCTATTTTTAGAAATACTTGAGATGATATACTTGGCAAACATTTGGAATTTGATAGTAGATATAGGATATACAATGGCAGGAATTGGAATACTGTTTGCACTTTATCGGAGACTTATTGTAAGACCTGAAAAATTAAAAAATACTAGTCTTGAGGGTGTACTCATTTTATTCGCAATTTTAGGTATTGTTTTGACGGCATTTATTGTAGAAGCTGGATATATGCTAGGCGATGATACTAAGTATAATTATTGGGAACCTGTAGGTGTTTTATTTGCAATGCAAATGGAAAGTTTAGATCAAGAAAGTCTAAGAACTATAGTGGACGCAAGCTACTGGATTCACATGCTACTAATAGGTGGCTTTCTTATTGAAATACCGCAAACAAAACATTCTCATTTGATAGGTACAATACCTAATGTAATGTTCCAGGATCATAATCCTATGGGGGCTATGACTCCTATGCAAGTTGATGAAAATGATATAGCTGTAAAAACTGATGATCTAGACTTTGATAGTATAACCTTAGGAGTTAATAAATTTGAAGACTTTACTTGGAGGCAATTATCTGATGGGTGGGCCTGTACTGCTTGTGCAAGATGTCAAGATGTATGTCCAGCCTACAACAGTGGGAAAACTCTTAATCCAATGCAAATAATAATGGATATCAAAAATTATGGTAAAGAACATGGTTCACTTCTAGTAGCTGGCGAAGAACCATCCGAAACGATTGTTGATAGATTTACTCCTGACGCTATCTGGGCATGCACTACATGCTATGCTTGTGTTGATGCTTGTCCAGTGCACATAGAGCATGTGCCGAAACTGACTGATACAAGAAGACATCTAGTTATGGAAGCTTCTGAATTTCCGGAGGAATTACAAAGCCTCTTTAACAATCTCGAGAGAAACTCAAACCCATGGGGTATGGGTGCTCATACCAGGGCTGATTGGGCTGAAGGACTAGATGTAAAAATAGGAGAACCTGCTGAGTATCTTTTCTACGTTGGATGTGCAGGTTCTTTTGATGAACGTAATAAGAAAGTATCAAGAGCAACTGCAAAACTTCTGAAAGAAGCTGGAGTTGATTTCTCCATACTTGGAGAAATAGAAATGTGTAACGGAGACCCAGCTAGGAGAGCTGGTAACGAATTCCTATTCCAAATGATGGCTGAGATGAACGTGGAGAATTTGAATTCACTAGGTACTCTGAAAGTGATTACCGCATGTCCGCACTGTTTTCATACTATAGGCAAAGAATATGAAAATTATGGTGGAAAATATGAAGTATATCATCACTCTCAGGTTCTAAGTAATCTCAGAAAAGAAGGTAAACTCAAAATTAATAAATTTGAAGACAAAGTTACATTCCATGATCCATGTTACTTAGGCCGTATTGGTGGAGAAACTGAAGCACCGAGAGAAGCATTAGGTGGTGATTTAATTGAAATGGAAAGGCATGGACAAAAATCGTTCTGCTGTGGTGGAGGTGGTGCAAGAATTTGGATGGAAGAAGATGCTGATAAGAGAGTGAATGAGATTAGGGCAAAGGAAGCTGCAGATACTGGGGCTGACTGTGTGGCAGTTGGATGTCCATTCTGCATGACAATGATGAGTGATGGGCTGAAAGACATTGGTAATCAGAAACCTGTAAAAGATATTTCAGAAATAATGTTAGAAAATTTAGAAGATGTAGATGATGAAAAGGTAAATGTTGAGCCAATCACCGAAGAATCTTAGCATAAGTTTTAAAGGCATCAACAAAGACATAGGAACATGAACATAGTTGTTTTAGTCAAAATGGTTCCAGATACAGAATCTCGACTAGATATAGTTGATGGGAAATTGAACGAAAATGGATTCAAATACATGGTTAATCCTTATGATGAATTTGCTGTGGAACAAGCAGTTCAATTCAAAGAGGCTGTCGGAGGAAAAGTAACTATTGTGAGCCTATTTTCTAATGATGGAAGTATAGATACCGATTTAAGAAAAATGATGGCCATAGGAGCTGATGAAGCTGTAGTTTTGCGGCAAGAAGACTACAGAGGCGACAGGCCTTCATCAAATGCAAAGACAATTTCGAATGCAATAAAAGAAATGGAAGCTGATTTGGTTATTGGAGGAGTACAAGGAATAGACTACTACCAAGGTGCAACAGGACCAATGATAGCGCATATGTTAGAAATGTCACACATCTCTGGAGTCACAAACCTAGAATTAAACGGAGATACTTTCACTGCAAAAAGACAGATAGAAGGCGGATTACAGGTTATAGAATTCACTAGTCCTGTTTTAATAACATGCCAAAAAGACATGAACAAGGTCAGATTTCCAGCTTTGAAGGACATTATGATGTCAAAAAGAAAGCCATTCGTTAACAAGGATGTGGAAGCGGTTCAAGGTAATGATGTTCAAACTACTGAATTTAGCCTACCGCCTGCAAGAGGTGGAGGTATGATAATTGAGGGTGAGAATGCAGATGAAAAAGTAACTAAGTTAATGGACAAATTAAAGACGGAGGCTAAAGTAATATGAGTTCAATAATTGTTATTGGAGAAACTGACGGCAACGAAATTAAGGAAGTATCTCAGCAGGTTGCTGCTGTAGCTTCGGGAATGGGTGAAGTAGTCGGCATTGTTATGGGTAAAAATATCTCAGATGCTGCGATGAAATTAGCCACATCTAAAATAATTATTGCAGATGATGATTCTTTAGATTATTACGATCCTGTGAAATTTACCTCAATAGTTTCACAAGTAGTAGAACAGACTGGTGCAACTAAGGTATTGGTTGGAGCTACTACTATGGGTAAAGATTTAGGACCTAGGATTGCAGCTGATTTAGAATGGGGATATCTAGGTGACTGTATAGAAGCAAGTAATGAAGGATTTGTAAGGCCAAACTTTGCTGGAAAAGTTCTTGCCAAGTCAAAACCCGAAGGATCTATTGTAGCAAGTATCAGAAATAATGCATATCCAGCTGGAGAATCTTGGTCTGGTAATGTTGAAAACTTTAATGGCAGTATTCCAGATTCCAGTCTAAACACAACCTCAATTGAGGAGGTCGGCGCTGGGACAATAGAGTTAACAGAGGCAAACATCGTTGTAAGCGGTGGAAGAGGACTAGAAAACGCTGAAAATTATGAAAAACTTATACGGCCTTTGGCTGCGAGCATGAATGCCGCTGCCGGTGCAAGCAGAGCTATTGTTGATGCTGGATGGGTCACTCATTCGCATCAAGTTGGTCAGACTGGAAAAACGGTGACACCGGATCTCTATCTTGCTGTTGGAATTTCTGGAGCAATACAGCACCTAGGTGGAATGAGCGGTTCAAAATTTATTGTTGCAATAAACAAGGATCAAGATGCACCTATTTTCAAAGTGGCAGACTATGGAATTGTTGGTGATTTATTCGAAATAATACCAATATTGCAATCGAAGATATAGATTAGAATACATAGTGTTATAAGGGGCTGCATCGTATCTATATTGTGTCTGTTGAAACTGATGAAATTAAGAAATTGAAAGAAACTATTTCGGAACTTCAACTCGAATTAAAGTTCTTGCAAGAAACTGTTGGAGTTCTTGTTGGAGCCATGATGGAAGAAGGAGAATCTGAGGAATTTTTTGGAAACGGAGAATCTGAGAACCCCACATTTCGCTTGAATATGGGGATGTAAGCTGAAAAAGTTTGGTAAAGCCTATATACAAAGGGCTCCGGTCCGACATCGCGCTCGCGTGGTGTAGCCTGGCCTATCATCTCAGCCTGTCGAGCTGAGGACCCGGGTTCAAATCCCGGCGCGGGCGCCATTTTTTTGAGCTAAATGATTTAAGTATACTTATTAATCGGTGATTTAGATTTATCCTATGCGCGGACAGAGATATCAAGCATTGATTGTCGTTATTCTACTTCTAACGGCTTTGCCCTATTCGCCTTTTCTATCAAGAGCATCGACTATAGAAAAGAATCCTCTTGCTGAACAAGATTTAGATGGAGATGGTATCCCTGACCAGCCTTTTAGAGACAGTGATGGAGATGGATTATCTGACGATTATGAAATAGCTCTCGGATTTGATCCTAATGATTTTGACATGGATAATGATGGAATCTCAGATATGGCTGAGCAGGATTTTTGGAATGACCTGATTAATGAGGATTTTGTCCCACCAAATATGGAAGATTTATACGATTGTGAAGGTGATTTAGATGGTGATGGAATATCTAATTGCTTAGATCAAGACGCCGATGGAGATGGACTATCTGATATGGAAGAAATGACGGATTCTGACGGAGATGGAATTCCTGACATGTATGAGAATATGATTGAACATCTGGACCCAAATAATCCAGATAGTGATGGGGACGGAATTCCAGACATGGATGATCAAGATCCACCATTGCCTTCATGGGCTGAAAATATGGCCAAAAACAACGATTGGACACCTCAACCTGATGCAAATGGCGTTAGTGGTGGCTTAGAGGGGTTCTATCCCTTAGCTGTTCTTGCAGCTGTCAAATTTACAGTTGCATGTACTGACTGTGAAGATCCAACATCTAATCCACAATACTGGAGAACTGCAGCTAAGGACATATATGATAATGGATATGATGAAGCTACGGGAGAATACACAAGAAGTCAATGGTGTCCTGCTCCTGGATGTGAGCAACACGGTATTGAATCGGGTATAACGACTCCTTCACCAAAATATTGGACCACTGGATCGCCAGCATATGAATACGATTACCTAGTAACACACCCTGACATTACAAGTACGACTCACGACTATGTTATGACCTGGATAATGCCCGTACAGGGATATCTTTCCACTGCATTATACACAAACAATGTATTGATTAGTAGTCCTGTTACAATGGATACTGCTTTTAATCTTCAGATTGATGGATATGCTCAGAGCTATTCATTCACAATGACTGAATATCAAATACCTGAAAATGTTAAAAGAGCTGCAAATGCTCCGGATGATTTTCCAGAAGAATTAATTCATGTACCAACTATTCCTCAACGTGTTCAGGACTTAGCAACATCAATAACTGCTGGAAAAACTACAGATTATGAAAAAGCTGAAGCTATAATGTATTATCTGAGAAATAATTATTACTATAACATCAATGGTACCTTAACTCCAGACGGAGAGGACTTTGTTGATTACTTTTTATTTGGAAATCCTACTCAAGATGGTAAATGTACTAACTTTGCTTCTGCATTCACTCTACTTTCTAGACTAAACGGAATACCAACAAGATATGTAGAAGGTAATGGGCCTGGAGATGTAGTTACACCTGAAGAATGGCAAGCTAGCGGGTATGGCGATAGTACTGGATATTCAATTGAGGAAAATACTAGAGTAGTTACTATGCTCAATGGCCATGCATATGCTGAAGTTTTACTAGATGGAATTGGCTGGCTAACCTTTGAGCCCACATCGTCAAATCAATGTCCCACCTGTGATATGAATTCAGGAGCTACTACTGGTGAAGACGATACAGTTGTAGGTAATGGAACTCAGCCAGGTACTGATTACATCATGAGTGACAGCGACGGTGATGGATTAAGCGATGAATACGAAGAAGGTATTGGAACAGACCCTTTCAATATTGACACTGATGGGGATGGATTAGAAGACGGTGCAGAAACCAATACTGGAGTTTATGTTGATGACTTTGATACTGGCACAGATCCAACCACTAGTGACACAGATGGTGATGGACTAGAGGACGAATATGAGATAAATGGACGTTTGAAAACTAACGGCTTTAACTTTTTCTCTAATCCTTTTGATTCAGACTCTGATAATGATGGCTTATCTGATGGTGAAGAATGCTTGCCATTACAATTTAACTCAATTCGCTGTAGTGGCACTACTAGCCCTATAAATCACGACACGGACGGTGATGGACTTATTGATGGTCTAGAATTAGGTGTAACTGGAGACATATGGGAAAATGAGAATAATTTAGTACCTTGTCTAAACAAAAATGGTAAAGTTCTAACTAATTGCTATGAGACTTGGCAACCTGATGTAGACCCTACTAACATAACGGACCCAAACAATGCTGACACTGATGGCGATAACATAGATGACGGTGTAGAGGACGCAAACGCAAATGGTATCCGTGATAATGATGAAACCGATGCAAACAACAGTGACACAGATAATGGTGGTGTGTCTGATTCTAAGGAACTAGATATAGATGATACAGACCCAAATAATCCAGATGATGACATTGTTGACTCCGATGGTGATGGACTTGATGATTTTACTGAACTATCTGATGAGAATGGATATGAAACGGACCCAGATGATGATGATACTGATGATGATGGAATCAGTGACTACGATGAAATTATCGTGCATCAGACTGATCCAACTGATCAGGACACTGATGGTGATGGATTACTGGATGGAGATGAAATAAATGGACTTACTAATTGTTCAGTCAAGGATGGCGAGACTGATGAGTGGGTTAGTTGGGTTTCACCCACCCATGGTGTTGCATGCGATTACAATGATGATGGTGTCGTTGATGAGAATGATGGAACTGATCCAAACGACGACGATACGGATGGTGGAGGAACTATAGATGGTATGGAAGTCCAATTGGATCGAACAAATCCACTAAATAACAAAACTGACGATATTCCTGCTGACGCAAGAGATGATGATGGAGATGGAATAAGTAATGGCGATGAGATTGTCGTTTATGAAAGTGATCCAAATGACAATGATACTGATGATGATGGACTACTAGACGGTGATGAAGCCTATCTTTATGGGACTGATCCTATTCTAAAAGACACTGACGGCGATGGTCTAGAGGATGGAGATGAAGTACTAGGTACTGAAAGAAATGGTTTCTATGTTACTAATGCAACGAATACTGATACGGATGACGACAACATACCTGATGGTCTAGAATTAAATGTATATGGAACGAATCCTACGGATGATGATTCAGATGATGATACTCTAAAGGACGGCGATGAAATACTTGGAACTGATGAGAATGGAGGTTATGTAACAAATGCAACCAACGATGACACGGATGGTGACTTCCTACTAGATGGCGCTGAGTTGAAGGTGCATGATACTGAACCTGATAATAATGATACTGATGATGACGGACTAGAGGATGGTGATGAATTAGATGGAGAAATAGGATCTTCATATGTTACCGATCCGACTAGTAATGATACCGATGGTGATGGATTAGATGATGGTGATGAGATTACTCTCCATCTCACTAATCCTGCAAGTGCAGACACTGATATAGATTTCTTGACAGACAAACAAGAATTAATGGGCTGGAATTCTAGTAATGAAGAACATGGCTATGGGCCAACAGACCCTACAGAATCAGATACTGATGGGGGTGGGCAAAAAGATGGTCTCGAAATAAACCTTGACGGCACTGATCCTACGAATGCCGCTGATGATAACCTCTCTGCTTTTGACGACGACGAGGATGGGTTAACAAATGGTGAAGAAGCAATCCTCGGAACTGACCCAAATGATCCAGATAGCGATGGAGACAGATTAGAGGATGGTGATGAAGTAAATAATTGGACGACTAATCCATTGGATACAGATTCTGATGGGGATGGTATGGAAGATGGTGATGAAGTAGAATATCCAGAATATGACAATGGAGACACTATAGTAATTTGTGACCCTACAGTGAGAGATTCTGATGGTGATGGATTATGGGATGGTGATGAAGTAAATAACAGAAGTGGAAATCCTACTAAGGTAGATACAGATGACGATGGCTTACTAGATGGAGATGAGGTCTCATACGGTACTGATTTGAATAACACCGATACAGATGATGATGGGTTGCTAGATGGAATAGAAGTATATGGTTTTAGAAATGCTGACGGAGAATTATCATGTAATAGCTGGATACATCCTATAACTGAAATTGAATGTGACTACGATGGCGATGGGCAGTTGACTATGGATAAGGGAGATGGAACTGATCCTACTGAAAATGACCATGATAGCGATAGCTTGCTAGATGGTGATGAAGTAAATAATTGGAATACAAGTCCAAAAAATAGCGATTCTGATGGTGATTTAATTGATGATGGAGTAGAAGCAAACAACTGTAGTTACGGTACTTTTATTAATCAATGTACGAACCCCTTGGTAGTAGACACTGATGATGATGGATTAGATGATGGTCAAGAAATATTATTCTGGACTACCGACCCTGTAAATGACGATACTGACAATGACGGATTAAAAGACGGTGTAGAGACTGACACTGGAGTTTACGTTGATCAAGATGACACTGGAACAGACCCTCTTGATGACGACTGGGACGATGATACTGTAACCGATGGAGATGAACTGGACAATAATGGAAACCCCTTTAGTAACGACACAGATAGTGATTTGCTACTCGATGGACAAGAGATATTCTATGGTACTGACTTGGACAATGAAGACACTGATGAAGATGGATTGAGTGACTATATTGAAATTTCCAATTGTGTTTATGGAGGAAACAACACAGGTACCTTATGCACGAATCCACTTCACAATGATTCAGATGGTGACAGCCTAGTGGATGGTGCTGAAGTAAATGTAGCCAATACTGATCCATTAGATACAGATTCTGACAACGATGGGCTGACTGATTTCCAAGAAGTAAATGGTTGGGACAATAATGACGTTAATCATGGCTATGGACCGACAGACCCTCTTGATGACGATTCAGACAACGGTCATGTAAGAGACGGTACCGAAGTCAATACTGATGATACTGACCCTAATAATGCTCTTGATGAATTTCTTGAAGCACTAGATGACGATCTTGATGGCTTAACAAATGGTGAGGAGTTAACTCAAGGTACTGATCCGAATGACAATGATACTGATGATGACGGCTTGCTAGATGGAGATGAGGTTTATGGCTACAATAATACTTACGGACTCACCTCGGACCCTACTTTGAAAGATACTGATGGAGATGGACTAAATGATTCTTTGGAAGTTAATGCTTGTCATTATGGAGAATTTGAGGACCTATGTACAGATCCTGAAAATGATGACTCCGATGGAGATGGACTTGATGACTATGACGAAATTCATAACACGACTACAGATCCATTAATCGAAGATTCAGATGGTGATGGTTTGTCTGATGATATTGAAGCAACGAACTGTGTATATGGAGAAACTGCTGATTTGTGTACTGACCCAAACAATAGCGACACAGATGATGATGGTTTGTCTGATGAGCAAGAAGTTAACAATGTGGACTTCCCCTCAGATCCAAAGCTCAAGGATACTGATGGTGATTTACTTGAAGACGCCGATGAAGTAAACAACTTGACTAGTGACCCAAAGAAGAATGATACTGATGATGATGGGTTACTAGATCCAGATGAAATTATTCAAGGTACAGACATAAACAATCCTGATTCAGATGGAGATAATTTATATGATGGTCTAGAAGTTTATAATTGTGTATATGGAACTGGTAATGATGAATGTACTGATCCAAATGATGATGATACGGATGATGATGAACTAACTGATTCTGCTGAAATTAATACTTTCTTTAGTGACCCTAAACTCAAAGATACGGACGACGATGGACTGGAGGACTTTTGGGAATTACAAAGGAATTTTTCTGGACATGATTACAGTCTCACAAATAATGACACTGATGGAGATGAGATAGAAGATGGTGACGAAGACTTGGATGGGGACGGGCTAACCAACATAGAAGAACTAACTTCTAGTAATCCATACGTTTATTTTTCAGATGCAACTAATGAGGACACTGATGGTGATGGATTATGGGATGGTGATGAAATTGACCCTTGGAATAATGATAATGATGGAGTAAACAATCAATACAATTATGTTTCTGACCCGAATTCCAATGACACTGATGGAGATGGGCTTTCCGATTATGAAGAAGTCCTGCCCTCAAACAATACTCAATCATCACGTACTGATCCAAAGGATAGTGATACTGATGGTGATGGTTACAATGATTGGCATGAAATTAGCTATTATTGGAACTTAACTGGAGATAATAATACAAAAATACTTTTCTACAATGTATCTGGTGAGGTTGAAGGCTGGCAAACATCAGATCCTAGAGTGGATAACACTGATGGAGATGATTGGGATGATGGGGACATTGATGAAGAAAATCCTGTTTATGGAGATTTCAATGAGGATGATCCGCCTTGGGGAGGACCTCCAGCCCGTGCTGTACCAAGTAGTCCACCTGAAACTATCTTCAAAGATCAAGAATTCAAATGGGGGTTTGGCCCAATTCAAAACGTAACTACTGAAGAACCATATATTGGCATGGAATTCATTGCATGGATTAATGTAACTGACGAAGAGGGTAGTCCCTCATACAGAATAGGGAACGGATCTACCGATGAAAATGGAGATCTCGTGATAATCTGTAACGGCAGTAGCTTAGCTGCTGACATTAGGGCTGGAGACTGGTTTATAGACCTTCAGAGACCATTACAATTCATAGATCATGGAAATGAAACTACAAAAATAAGTGAGGACTGGATGAGCCTTGTGGATCCTTCCTATCCTAAAGAGATTAAAATTATAGGAAACACTACTATCGAAGTTAACGTTCCATCAACTGGAGCAAGTGCAGGTACTACAATAGTAACTGGTAAACTACTAGAAGATGAAAACTTTGCCATTAATGATGAATACGTGAAACTAAATTTTAACAGTACTGAATTTTATGCTAAAACTAATGGAGATGGAAGTTTTGCATTTAATCTAAATTTGCCTGTCGCAGACGATGCAAACTTTGCACTGTTATTTACATACAATGGAACTGACAATGTAAGCAGTCAAACTGCTAGCGGAATGATTAAGATAATTGATGCTGAGATTGAATTAGCATTTAATGAAACAAATGAGAATATATTAGATGTAGGAAGCACCTACGAAATTCGAGGTAGTATTACTGGCGATCCTGATATTTTAGGTGGAGCCACTGGTGATGTAACTATTAGCTACGGTACGACAATAATAGGTACTCTCGTAATTGATGGTTTAGAAGAATGGAATGTTGGCCTCGCGATACCTGAAAATGCTACTTGGGGGAATACAATTCTCACTGCCAGCTATTCTGGTGATGATTTCCATCCAGCTGATGTTGTAGTTGAAGATATTATAATAAGAGGAACGAGTAACATAACTTTAGAAGAAATTGCTTCTTTAAGAACAGATCTTGTTAAATTCGAGGGGAATGTTACTGACCATAATGAAGACAATATATCTGAGGTTTCTGTGAACATTTACTTCGGAGATAAATTACTTGGATCTGCTGAGACTAATAGCATAGGCAGATACTCTTTCACTGCAGACTTATCTCAAGAGGGCAGCGGCATACACAATATTAGTGCTATATTGTTCTCGAGCGAAGAATTAATAGGTAATTCTGCAAATTCAACTGCGCAATTAATTGCCACACCTTCTCTGATATTCAATTCTAAATCAAAATGTTCTGCAGAAGATGAAAACCAATTTGTTTGTAAAGCTACTAGAAATAGTAATTATACTGCTAGTGGCACCATTATAGATGAATTAGGAAATCTAATGGAAAGCATTACTATTCAGTATTTTACTGAGGATGAAGGATATTCTCCCTATCTAGTTACTAACGCAACAGGACAATTCCAAAATACAATCTTCATTCCACAGGAACAAAACGAAATTTTTGAAATGAATATTATAATACAAGAAGGACCAAATGTATATAAGATTACAAACGAGCTAGAGATAATTCCTCAATCTAATGTAGTCCTATCTTTATTTGCAAATAATGCATATAGGGGCAATAATGTAACTATTAATGTAAACCTTGAATCAGAAGAAGGAACTGCTCTAGATAATAAAACTGTAACAATAAAAATAGCTGAAACTAATTACAACTTACTTACGGATTCGTTAGGAAGCATCCAATTTAATCATACATTAGTAGCAAACTATGAATTAGGATTAGACAACATTTCTGCAAATTTTGAGGAAACTACTTGGTACCTTTCTACAAATTCCAAAGCGAACTATACAGTACTAGGAACTACAACACTAGAAGACATTAAAGTTGAAGGAGACTGGTTCGGCGGTAAATTAGTGAGAGGTGGCAATATCAATGTAACTGGATTACTTGTTGATGATTTAGGAAATCGAATTGAAGGTAATCTGACTATCAAAATCGGAAATCATGAACTTAATACTACATTCATCGATGAAAACATTTTCTCTGCTACCGGAGAAATACCTGAAGTTTATAGAAATAACAAGACCTTGAAAATCGGATTCACTGGAACTAAATTATTAGATGGAACTTCTTACAAAAGTGAAGAGAACGTTTTAGTACCGAGTGAAATAAGATTCGACTTTGAACCTGCAAATGTCTTCCCCGGAGATAAGGTAAATATTTCACTATGGGTTGAAGAAGATGATGGAACTCCTTTGCCTTATTCAAATGTTACCGCTAAAATATTAATGTATTATGAAAACGAAATTGAAATGGATACTATATTAGAATATGAAATTGAAACCGACGAAAATGGATTTGCTAAATTTGATTTCATATTCCCTGCAAATGCTACAAGTGCAACTGTTGAAGCATATTATGCAGGAGGCACACTAGATGAGTATTATGATACACCAAAGGAAGCTGAATTTACATCTACAAATGTAGCCATAAGCATAACGAAATCCCCTGAAGCTGTAGAACCCTTCGATATGGAGAAATATCTTCCTTTACTGATTGGCATTCCTGCAGCGTTCCTTGTAACTGGTTACTACCTTTACTGGACTCAAAAGCACAAATATGAAGTTAGAAACCTAATTAAGCAAATGCAAAAAGATTTGAATAAAGATGAGGATTACAGACAAATAATTATCAAATCTTATCACCAACTTCTAAACATATTGGGAAGATACGGATTTATCAAAAATAATAATCAAACTGTAAGAGAGTTTACTGATGTGATGACCAGAGCTCTACCAATACCACCACAAAGTGTTGCTCTACTTACTTCATTATTTGAAATTGCAAGGTATAGCGGAATAAAGCCAAAAGTAGTCGATGAATTTGGAATGGAGATGATCGATGGTTCCTACAATATTTGGTGTGTTGAGGCAATCAACAACCTTCACACTGTAGAAATTGACTTGAATCAAGGATTAAAAGAAGGTAAAGTCTCAAGATTCACAAATCCCTTTGGAATGAGGAGGAAAAAATGAGATCCGAATTTAGAAAGCAATATGGGTCTAAATTATTAGCCCTATTTGTTGTAATTATTATGATTACTGTAGTATATCCAGTCCTAATTACAAATGCAAAGAATCCCTCACAGCTTTCGGCCTATGATAACGATTGGAACGATATTTCTGATTTTTCAAACGACTTAAACAAGGATGAATCTGGTAAACACGAGATTAAGACTATAGTCTCAAGACCTGCAATTATAAATAAAATTTCTGAGATAGAGAAGAATTCAACAGACCCTACAATCAAAAACAATGACACTATACTTGTTGTAATAGGTGTAGAAAGAATGTATACTGAATTTGATTCGGGGGCAATACATGAGTTCGTTAAAAATGGTGGAAAAGTTGTCTTGGCAGATGATTCAGGATATGGTAATTCAGCATTCTATGGGGAAATGGGAAGTCTGGAAATTGGAATGAAACTCAGAACTAATATTGTTCAAGAAGGATGTGCACCTCAAAAAAGTGACTCGTTAACTGGCAATGTTATTGATGCCTTGGGATATGACGGAAGTAGCAGTAGTAGCCCTAAATGTAAACCTGCACGACTCTATGACTCAAATCATTGGGAAGAAAGTATCCACCCAAAAAATAATTCGATAATAATTGCTGATGCAGACATCAGTAGAAGTAATGAAATAGGGGAATGGGACTTTACTGGGCAACTTTTGATGAGTGCTCCAGGTGCACTGACACTACAAACTGGCGGTAAAGCCGAAGGTCTTGTATGGTCCACTCAGCAGGCATTTATTGATTACAATCAAGACGGACAAGGCGGTAAAGGTGAAGGGACATATAGGGATGAAGGTGATTATGGCGTTGAACTTGTTGCTGAGGCAAATGTTGGAAGTGGCAAAGTTATATTCATATCAGATACAAGTATTTTTACAAATGAATATTACAGCCAACTTGATAATAAAGAATTCGTAACTTCAATGTTCGAGTACCTGAGCGGCGGTGAGAAACAGACTATAATTTTTGATGAGAGCAGACATATACAATCTGACATTATCTCACTGGTTTACGTACAACTATTTGGAGTTCTAGGATATGTTAGTAACAGTGAGACACTGGGAATATTATTTTTAGGATCAATAATTTTGATGCTTCAGCTAGTAATGATGAGAGTAAAAAATCCTGTGCCATGGAGACACATGTTTAACATATACGAAGGAAGGTTATCTAGATTTAGAGTGCCTCATGCACATTACACACATCCTGAAACTATAAAGGAAATATTCATTCAAAAAGTAAGAATAGATCACGGTTTCAGTAGAGAGGAATTCGAAATGTTACCTTCTTCAAGAATTGAAGAGATGTTGAAGGATCCTATTTTAGTTAGATTTATGATTAAAAACGAAAAAAATATGACCTTGAAAGAGGTTGAAAAAGCAATTAAAGGATGGAAGAAATAATGGGCCTATTCGGAAGTAGTAAAAAAGAAAAAGAGGAAGATGAGCAAAACCAAGCGGAAGCTGAGACTGAAGTGCAAGGTGATGGTGTGCAAACATACATCATGGAGCCTTCTTTACAAGAGACACACGACTTGATACATGAAGTACTTGGCGAAGCTGAGCAAGTTGTTATGGGTAAACGACCCATACTAGATTTATGTGCAGTCGGAATTTTAGCCGGTGGAAATACCCTGTTTGAAGATAATCCAGGATTAGCAAAGACGCTCTTAGCCAATACTTTTGCACAAGCATTAGGTATAAACTTTAAACGTGTACAATTCACGCCAGATTTACTTCCTGCAGACATAACTGGTATTTACATCTGGAACCAAAAAGATCAAAAATTTCAATTTAGAAAAGGTCCTCTCTTTTGTAATATTTTATTGGCTGACGAAATTAATCGAGCACCTCCAAAAACGCAAGCTGCTTTGCTTGAAGCAATGCAGGAACACCAAGTTACAATTGAAGGAGACACACATAAACTTCCTCGACCCTTTGTAACTTTAGCTACACAAAACCCAATTGAATCTGAAGGAACTTACCCTCTACCTGACGCTCAGTTGGATCGTTTCATGATGAAACTATCAGTTGGATATCCTGGCCGCCCCATAGAAAGAGCTATTTTAGTTAAGAGAAAGCAAAGAGGAAAAGATGACCATACAATAAATCCCATAACAAATCCTGAAAAATTAGCTGAAATGCAGCAAAGTTTAGAAAAAGTACGCGTAGATGATGCTATAATTGAGTATATCGTAGAAATTATTAACCGAACTAGGGAAGACCCAAGAGTAAGGGTTGGTTCATCTCCAAGAGGCGCCCAAGCTTTGTTTAAACTTTCAAGAGCTATGGCAGTACTGAATGGAAGAGATTACGTCATACCCGATGATATCAAAAGACTTAGTATCTACACTCTCAGACATAGAATCATTTTGAAGCCAGAACCTCGAATTAAGGGCGTAAAGACTGAGGAAATTGTTTCAGAAATATTGGAAGCTGTTGAAGTACCAACTACACAAGGACAACTAGAAGAATAAATGTGGAGCAAGAAAGCTGCCGCAGTCGCAGGCGGAGCTATCTTCCTGACTCTTGCAGGATTGATAAGATTGAATTATCTTTTCATAAGTGCAGGACTTGTAATGCTTACCTTTGTTGTTATTTCTAGTTTCTTAGATGTATGGATGCCTAGTGTTAAAATAAGAAGAGAAACTTCATCGGACAATATTTTCGAAGATGGGAATATGAATGTGAAGTTTATTGTTAAAAATACCGGACTAGGTATTGGATTTGTAGAGATATATGATACTCTGCCACCTCAAGCTAGAATAACAAAAGGCTCGAATTACACCCTATTGTACATGAGGCCTTGGCAAGAAGTATCGTTCGAATATTCACTAAAGCTACCACTGCGAGGACATTACCACTTAGGTCCTGTCAAAATGAGAGTGAAAGATGCCTTTGATCTTTTCTATAACGAACGTATTGAAAAATCGATACACAGCTTCTCCGTATTTCCACAAATTGAGGTTCTAGAAACTCAGGTTATTACATCTAGATCTCCAAAATTACTCTCAGGTGCAATGCCATTACCTATAATCGGTTCTGGTACCGAGTTCTATTCACTGCGTGAATTTGTTCCGGGAGATTCCTTACGAACTGTTAACTGGAAAGCCTTAGCAAAAAAAGGAAAAATGATGGTAAACGAAACAACCAGAGAAGATGTTATGGATGTTATATTACTAGTTGATGCAAGAGAAATCTCAGCCATAGGAGGTGGAAGGGATACTCCACTAGAAATGTCATGTAGAGCTGCAGCGACGTATGCGAAGCAATTACTTGATGAAAGGAACAATGTTGGACTAATGGTTTATGGCGAATCTGTCGAAAGAGTGGACTTAGATAGAGGTGAACATCATCTTTTCAAAATACTAACTGCCCTCTCTAGTGCAAGACCTGAAGGTAATTTGAAACTTCAGACTGTGCTAAAGGATTTACTACCATACTTGCCTAGCGGATCTCCAATAATTCTTTTTAGTTCATTAGATGATGATTATACAATCTCAGAGGCATTTACAAGTACAATTAGTCGAGGATTTACGATTACTACAATTTCTCCATCCAGTTTGGACTTTGAGGAGAAAATGAAGCGAATTCCTCAAGAACCTTTACTGGTTGCAAGAATTGAAAGAGATAATATTATTTCAGAAATAAGAAGCTTTGGATTGCAAATCGGAGATTGGAGAGCCGATGAATCTGTGAATACTGTATTGCAAGGAGGATAGTATGGCTGAACTTGAAGAAGTAAAAAAAGAAGAAACAACGGAAGGGGAAAAAACAGAACCTGCTGTAATTAAGAAAACACCCATCCAACGTTTAAGAGAAATTATAGATTATAGGGATTTCTTTGGAGAATATCCTATCATTTTTGCAATAAAAATAATCTCAAGTATATCCCTTATTTATGTCATCACAGAATTCTACAGTTACCATAATCCTTTAGATTCTCTGATAACTAAATATGCAAAAGGTAACGTTAAAGGTTTTGATCCGAAGGCTGAGAATTTGGTTATATGGGGTTTTCTAGCTGGTTTTGGACTATACTTTTTTACCTTGTTCAAAGGAAGATATAAATTCTTCTTATTCCTATTTATCGTAGTTTCTACATCATATTATTTGGCAAATCCGGCTCTTGATTGTGAAACGGGAGATACAATAATACCTGAACAATTAGAGAATGAAAACTGGAAATGGAAACCTGTAAAGTGTACTTACGATGATGTTAAAGAGACAAATAAACGGATAGATGATCTTGCAGGTAGGGCTACAAATTTAATTTTTGGTTCGATACCATTCTTGGGAGCATATGGCATATGGAAAAAGAAGGGATGGGCTATAGCTGGTGCAATTGGTTTGTCAATAATTATTGGATTCCTTTACACACCTAACGCATGTCTAGACAATTTTAATGAAGAATATTGTGGCTACAGTACCGTAGAAGAAAAAACATGGTCTGAATACCTAGCAAGTGGTATCTACATCGGTCTTGGATTCATAATATTTATTGAACTATCATATGCCGCAATAAAGTACGAAAACTATGCTGCTCAATTTAAACCTGCTGGATTAGATGATTCGCTCTTGACACCTGCGCAAAAAAAAAGCCGTGTCGAAAACACTAATGACTCTGTTTGTAAGTTATTTGATTAATTTAGCAATAATGCTTTTTGTTACTTTCACTATTGCAACTGTTGTCATAAACATAAACGATTACTTATCAACCACAGACGGCCAAATACAAGATTCGATAGAATTACAAGGACCCTACGGAATTGTATTTACGTCATTGATTTTCTTCATGCTGTTAGGCTTTGTAAGAATGTTTATTGGTGCTGACTACGATACTGAAGAAAGCTAGGATAGATCTATCGTCTCGTTTTCTTGAGGTAAGATTAATTCATAATCTTTCAAATCATCTTGAAAAGCTTCACGATTGTCTCCATGATACAAAATAACTTTCTCGGGATTACATTTATTTATGAAATCGACGATCTGGGTATGACCTGCATGGCCACTCAAGTCAAAAGATTCAATGTTACAATCAAGGCCAAATGTAGGAGAATTGGGGTCTCTTTCCAATCTCACCTTTCCCTGTTCTTGCAACATATGCCCGTTAGTTCCAGGAACTTGGTAACCTGTTAAGAAAATTGAAGAATTAGGGTCATTGCGTATTTTTGATAAATAAGTGAGAACAGGACCTCCATTCAACATCCCAGACGTCGTAACTACTACATCTGAATTCATTGCAGCTTGTCTTTGACCTGCATGTTTGACAAAATTAGTCCTCCTAAACGCTTTGTTCATTGCTCCTACGTCTCTTATTGCACCTGGGAACTTTTGAAAAATACGCGCCATATCTCTTCCCATACCATCTAACCAAACTTCAAAGCCAAGGTTACTAACAAGCATCAATAATTCTTGTGAACGACCCAAACCAAAAGATGGAAGTACAACTTTCCCTCCCGAATTAACCGTTTCCTCAATAGAGTCTACCAACTCAGATTCAGTTTCACGCCTATCTGGATGATCTCTACCACCATATGTTGACTCTATGGCCAGTGTTTTACATGGATGAGGTTTAGCAGCTCTAGTTAATTGCGTATCAACTGTGTGAATGTCTCCAGTAAACAAAAAATCTTGTTGAGGGAAATTGAACATAACGGCACCTGGAATATGTCCTGCATTGAATACATTGAACTCAAAACCACCACGATACTCTACATTACCTGGTTTCATACTGCGTACATTTCTTCTTAAATCACCAATAGCTGAAGGATGAAAGGGTCTTTGGTAGTTCTCAATCTCAGAAACTCTTAACGTATCCTGAGCCATCCTCTC
>JBJLBY010000043.1:0-5719 GCA_045567975.1 Candidatus Poseidoniales archaeon
AAATATGAGTTTTAGGAGCTTCTTCTTTAGTGACCCATCCTCTTCCTTTGTGATGAGAGCCGCCATTTTGATGACAGTACAGTGCATAGATTAGAAAACACAGTCCAAGAAATAAGGAGCCGATAAATCTCATTAATCAGTCATACATGGTTATATTTATTATTTAGAGGCCATTCTGCCAAAGATCAAAAGCTCTGTAAACAAAACTAATTGCGAAAATAAACATTGCAATGCCACATATCCTCAATGCCAATTGATACTTCTCTGCTGAAATATTTCCTTGAGCTTGACTGAACAAATAGGCAATTGTGGTCTTAACTAATACTATACTTACCAGAAAAGACACTGCATAGGCAATAGGGGCTAATGGTTCCTTATCTGCAGCAGTAGCCATTATTGGCCCTCCCACTAAAAACCAGAAAATATAGACGCTAGGATTCAATAAATTAGTTAGAATTCCACGCTTAAATGATTCTGAAAGATCTGGGGCATCAGTATCTACTTCTGGAATTTCTGATTCAAAGCATTCCATTCCCATTTTAGTTAGAAAACAAGCTCCCAAAACTGAGATTACACACAAAACCAATGGTTGTGTTGCTACCCAACTTGCCACAAAGATACTGAGAATAATCAAAGGCCCATCTGTAAATAATGGAGCTGAAGCTGTTCGCATACCTGCTCTAAATCCATTTGATAAAGTCTCTTTGATTACAGTTGTCATAAGAGGACCTGGTCTTATTCCCTCTACAACACCTAGTGTAATTCCCGCGATTGCAAGACTAAGGATTAGAGTAGTTTCCATCTACTATATCCTCGAATTACGTCTTACCGATCTAATTATTGAATAAACTATCTCTGTAGATGTAACCAACTGCTCCAACAGATAGCAAAACAACTACTACGATGAGCAGTATTGATGTAACATCTCTAGAATCATCTTCTGCACTCACTGTGATTACAGCTGTCAATTCATTCTTTTCATTTGACTCATCAATTGCGTCTTTGTCATCTGCTATAACATAAATTGTGTGCGCTCCTGAGATAGCCTTCCAGCTAGCAGTCACATTGAATGGATCTGCATCAATGCCCATTGTCATGTTACTACCATCAACCATAACTGTGTCAATCAAAGTTCCAGTTGGACTGTCAAGGTAGAAACCAACTTCGAATGGACTTGTTATATTCATTCCTAAGAGTTTCAAAGTAGCGGTCATTTCAACTGTGTCTCCTTCTTCAGGATTATCATTACTGAATACTAAAGAAGATACATACAAGTCTGGTCTGTCCTTCTCTGAAGGTGTAACTTTTTGTGAGGTTATATCTTGCTGTCCGCTTGAATCGGTAACTGTTAGTTTAACATCATATCCTTCGTCCAATGCTGCTGAGAAAGTGTGTTCAACAACTTTACCTTCACTTGTGTTACCATCTCCAAATTCCCAATTATATGTTAATGCATCATCTGAATTATCTGTAGATAATCCTGCATCAAACTTTGTTGGGACTCCTTCAAGAGATGAAAACTCAAATACTTCGCCATCTTGCTCGTATGAGAAATTGAATGCTGCATTAGGAGGTGTAACGTCGTTGACCTTAACACTCTGAGATGCTGCATTGTAATTTCCTGCTGCATCTGTGACATTCAAAGTAACTGAGAAAGTACCTGGATTATCAAATACGTGGCTTACGACTTCACCAGCGTTGGTAGTTCCATCACCAAAGTCCCAATGATATGAGCTTACTGAAGATTCAGAATCTGAAGATGCACTTGCATTGAAAATTACAGTTGTGTAATCTTCGTTTACATTTGTATCATTGACTGCTGTGCCATTTTCTGATGGTGAGTCTTTAGATAATGATGTAAAGCTTGCAACTGGATTCTTACCATCTACAATTACTGTAACAGTAGTATCATTTGTTTGACCGAATGCATCTGTAACTGTTAGAGTTATATCATTGCTACCTTCTGAATCAAAAGTATTGCTGTAATCTTCTGTGGCTTGTCCACCTGTCCAAGCATAGCCAGCTATACCTACTGGAGCTGTGGAGGAAGATGCACTAAGGTTTAGAGTATCTCCTAGACCAATTACGTATGTATCTTGCTCAGAAATTGAAGCTGTAGGTCCTGGATTTAATTTAACTAATTTGCCTCCCTTCAAAGGTGCTGCGGATTGAGCTCCTTCAGATGGCTCTGTTGAAATATAAACAACATCTTTGCTAGATTCATGATTCTGGTCCAATGTCATATCAAATGAATCAGTACCACTTACAGAATCAATCTTCTTTACTGCTGGTTTGTGATCTGTATGATATGCATATACATAGACTGCACTACCTGTAGCTGGTTTTAGAAGATAAGAAAAACCACCATATTTCTCAGCGTCAGTCCATGTTGATGTGTCTAAATTATACATGAAAACTGATGCATCGCCCAATGGGTTTCCTGCATCATCATAAACTCTAATTGTTTGTTTGTTATCTTCAGAATGTGCATCCAGACTGATTTCCCATTCAGAATTGTCCTCAGTGTATTGTGTGTAATAACCTGCAGCTTCTACTCTAACTGCATAGTCACCAGAAGTAACATTAGAAAAACTAAAGTTACCGTCAGCATCTGTTACAGTAGACACTGTGTAACCAACGGTTACATTTGGCCACCATGAATCTTCCTCGAGTGTGTTGTTCATCAAGTAAACAGATGCACCTTCAATAGCTTCATCATCTGAATTTGTGACGTTACCTGAAAAATTAGTATCGCCTCCTACTACTTCAGACATAGTAACTGTACCTGACAAAGGAAGATCTGCAGGAATATCCCAAGAATCTAAGTGTGAAAGATACCCCTCCTTAGAATATCGGACCATGTAATTTCCTGAATCTAAATCATCAAATGAGAAGGAACCATCAACTGCACTAGATGTAGACTTATCATCTCCTGAAGAAGCGTCAATTATAGTCACTTGGACACCATCTGTGTTGACAAAGCCGACTACATCGTGCTCAGAGGCTGCTGATGAATCATCAGACATTACGAGCCCTAACAAAGCTCCAGAAAGAAGCATAGTTACGGCTAACAAGGCTATTCGCGAATTTCGCTGTTCAGTCATATTTATCACTCCCGAAAAGACATACTCTAACTCGGGGTCCGCCGGACAAGAGAGGCATTTATAAAGATTGGCAGCTAGAATATTGGTAGTAAAAAATAGATTTTATCGACGAGAAAGTCTATTTTAAGAAACAAAAATAGCTGGTCTTAGAGGAGAGCTTTGATTTGATTTTGGGCCCAATCGAGAAACTGCTTTCTCGGCGCTAATCACTCTTACATGACACCCAAATACCTTACTGAAGAAATCTACAGAAGCTTCCAAAATTTCTAACTCATTTACCTTTTGACTATACTTACTTTGCCAGCCTGGACCAAGAGAAGGAATATCTTTCAGAACCCATTTCTTCAAGAAATCTGCGCCAAATTTCTTTGATTCGGCAGGTATGATTGGCATAACACTTCCAATCAACTGATTCAGCTTTACTTGACCTCTATCATCTGCAAGGTCTCCAGCAATTTTCACAGCTTCCCATTTCCACTCCGGAGCAACGATCAGCACTATCTCTTCAGGTTTTTCAATCTTGGTAAGATTGAGAATAGCTCTCGTGTCTTCCATCGTTTGTTTTACTAACGATTCACCAGTAATCAAATCCTGATCTGCAGATTTACCAACAGGGAATGGCTGATTAATAATGAAATCTTTTTCACCTAATATTGACCAAGCTTCTTCAGCTGTATGAGGTACTATCGGAGCGATACCTCTAGTAACAATAGAAGTGTAATCCTTCAAAATTTCTTTGTGAGGCTCGCCAGTTCTTTGGATATACCATTTGAAATATTGTGGTAATTCAAAAAAGAATAAACGTGTAGATGTTCTAAACTTGAGTCTTTCTGCTGCTTTACTAGCTTTGTTGGAAACATCTGTCAGAATCTCACGGAACCAGTCATCAACAGGATGTGGTGAATCACGGCCTTTTCCCTTATTTTGTTTAACAAACTTTAGCCAATTAGCTAATTTTTTGCCTGCAGTCTCTGCAAATGAAACTTCCCAATTAGGGTCATCTAGTCCCTCACCTGCATTACAAAGTGTAAATCGAACAACATCTGCACCATATTTGTCAATTAATTCTTTCATAGTGAAGAAATTACCCTTAGATTTGGACATTTTCTCACCATCAACTAACACCCAGCCATTGACTGCAAAACCTTTCGGCCATTTATCCTTCTCAAACATTGCTGTATGATTGAATAAACTAAATGAAAGGTGATTTTGAATTAAATCTTTCCCACTTACTCTTAAATCATAAGGATACCAATAGTTGAATTCATTTCTCCAATTAATAATATCATGCTGTTTTAGGCCTGTTTCATCTGCAGCCACTTTGGTATTTCCATCTCCAAATATTGCTTCAAGAAGCGATTCAGTAACTTGTTCTTCATCTAAGTCCTGGAGATAATGTGCTACTGTGTAATACGCCATGTAAATTGTCGAATCACTCAAGGATTCTATGACCCAATTATCATCCCACGGTAATTTTGTTCCTAATCCTTTTTCTCTAACACAAGCCCAATTGTTTAACCATTGTAAAACATACTCGAATTGTGTACGTGCTTTTGCAGGATAAAGTTCCATAGTTGCTAAAGCTTCCTCGGTTTTCTTGGTCCACTCTTCATCACCATAAGCTAAGAACCATTGATTATCAACTATTTTGACTACACAATCTGCTAACCATCTAGATTTTACAGGTCCTGTTAATTCATAATATATGATAGCCTGATTACTATCAACTAACTTTTCCTTGACTAACTCACGCGCTTCTTCAACAGGTTTTCCTGCAACAAAATCAGCAGTGTCTAGCATAACTCCGTGATTGAAACTGTGAAGATACAAATCTTGCTTAGCTTTATCCAACTTAGCTCTTTGTGACTGATCTTTGATACCCAATTCTTTACACAATTTTGGAGCTGGTAAAGTTCCCATTTCTCCTGAATCTAAAATAGCTAAAGGTTCTATTTGTTTGATTGAGTTATAGTCCAAATTCCATTTTTTGCATTCTTCCTTTGAATTTTGAAGATCAACTAATCCTTGATAGTCATCCGGAGAATCACTTGGGACGGAAGTTACGATACCTGACCCAATAGAAGCATCACAAAATTTAGCTGGAAGTACTATAATTTCTTTCTTGATTTCTGGAGCTTCATACTTCTTTCCAACTAATTCACTACCTTTAATTTCACCCAACTCTTCAACTTTGTGACCTTGTAAACCTAATTTGAAAGGCATTTTTTTAGACATAATCCATGTTTCATTACCAACTTTAGCTTTGGTGTAGGTACCTTCGCCGTCTACCCAAATATTTGTTTGACCAAATACAGTCTCAGGTCTAAGAGTCGCTGCAACCAAATAATCATTTTCACCTTTGAACTTCAAGAGTGTATATTCTTGCGGAGTCTCACCTTCCCCAGAGAGTCTATCATGATCTCCAACAACTGTCTCCCTCTTTGGACACCAAACTACTGGAAAAGTACCCTTAATCAAATTTTCACGAGATAATAATTTGTTAAATTGCCATCGAATGAATTTATCGTATGGTGGATTAAGACTTGTTGTTATGAAACTACGGCGCCAGTCTACAGAAGTACCAAATTTTTTGAGATCTTCTATCGCCTTCTTTG
>JBJLBY010000044.1:0-22804 GCA_045567975.1 Candidatus Poseidoniales archaeon
AAATTCTTAGGAAAAACTAGAACTTTTGGAGACGATCGAAGTCTTACTCGCTTAGTCTTATCAAAAGGATATGACACAGTCTACCAACCTCATGCTGACGCTTCAACTGTAGTTCCCGACAGTTTAGGCTCATTTATCAATCAACAAAGCCGATGGAGAAGAGGATATCTATTCGAAGCTGCTATGGCATCCACACACATGTGGAAAAGGCCATTCGGAGCTGTTGTATTGTTCTACTTGAGTCTACTATTGGTTCTAATGGGTCCAGTAGTAATGATCTACTGCCTAGTTTTGTCCACACTTCTTGTTGGAACTATGCCTACAGGGTATGTTACAGCTATTCTAGCAATTTCAATTCTTCACCAGGTTTTCTTCTCTATCTTTAAGGAAGCAAATGTCCTAAAGGTAGGTGCATTGACATTGATGCCAGCAATTCCATTCTGGGTCTTTACTACTATCATTTTAATCCCTTTAGCTATCTTTACACTTAAACAGAATAATTGGTTAAGTCGTAACAAGGGCACGGAAAAGGAAATTACTGCAAGGAGTAGTTAAGTAAATTAATTACAGATTTTACTTATCTTCTATACATGTCATTATCTGATTTAAAAGCAGATACTTTGGACCAAATTTACAATGATGTTAATACTATAATTTCTGGATTTGAAACAATCATTTTAATCACTTTTGCAATATCTTTAGGTGTAATTTTTACTTTCCTCATCGTATCAAGGAATTATGTAGATCCTCACTCTAGAGTTAATAAAAAAAGTGAACCTGTTTTAGTTTCATTCTTCGTTTCTGTGCGTAACGAAGAAAATAGGATTGGGGAATGCATAAACTCGATGCTCAATCAAACATACAAAAAACGTGAAATATTCGTAGTTGATGATGCAAGTACAGACCAAACTCCAAAAATAATAGAAGAAAAATTTAGTTCTAATTCTGAGATTAAAACAATTTATTTGAAGAAAAATGTAGGGAAAAAAAGAGCTCTTGCCAAGGCTTTGAAAGAAGCAAAAGGCGAGATATTTGCATTCACGGACAGTGATTCAATTTGGAAAGAGGATGCAATCGAAAAAATAGTAGATATTTTCAATCAAAATGAAAACGTTGGCGCAATTAGTGGACATTGTAATGCAAGCAATGCCGATGAAAACGTTTTGACCAAAATGCAGGATGCATGGTATGAAAAACAATACCGTTTCAGAAAAGGATTTGAATCTACATTCGGATCTGTCTCATGCGTTTCCGGACCTATAGCTTGCTACAGACGAGCTGCGATATACAACTTCATTCCTGGTTGGGAAAACGATACGTTTCTGGGGAAAGAATTTAAGTTTGCAACCGATAGAACAATGACTGGTTTTGCACTAGGTGGAGCTCTTCTAGGGCCTGAAATCAAAAAGAAATATAGGGATTCTAAATTCATAAAAGAGGAGACATATCCAAACAAAAATTGGGATATTGTATATTCAAAATCTGTACAAGCTTGGACAACTGTGCCAAATAATCTGAAAGAAATGATTAGTCAAAGAGTTAGGTGGAACAAGAGCTTCATTAGAAACATATTTTTTACAGGTAAATTTTATTGGAAACAGCCTTTGATTCCTGCATTATACTATTATTTCCATATACTTTATGTTCTTTTGTCACCAATAATAATCCTATATTCAATTGCATACATGCTTCTTAACAACTACATCTTGCTACTTGGAGTTGCCTTTATGGGGTGCGTTCTGATAAGTTATTTGATGAATCTTACATTTGCAAGTAAGAAACAACTTCACCTTGGGCCTGTTGTAAATGTTCTATACCAAATTCTTCTACCTATACTGCTCATATATTCGCTGCTAACAATTAGAGAAATGAAATGGTCGAGAGGTGGATGATTTGAACGAAGAAACTTCTTTGAAAGAAAAGAACCCTGTGAAGCATTTCATAATGGGACCTATCACAGTTTTTCAAAACATAAGAAAACACAATTATCTTCTTTCAAATTTTATCAACAGAGATTTAACACTAAAATATAGAAATTCATTCCTTGGATACTTTTGGTCTCTTTTAGAACCTCTTCTGCTTTCTGCAGTTTACTACCTGCTTTTCATTATAATTGCAGAAAATCCACAAGAGGAATATCCACTTTGGGTGATTTTAGGAGTAATAACTTGGAGCTTCTTCTCAAGAAGTTTAACTGGAGCTATCGCTTCACTTACAAAGAATTCTGGTATGATAAAACAGATCTATTTTCCAAGGGAACTATTTGCTGTAAATGTGATTGGATCTAATCTAGTAATCACAATCCTAAGCTTGTTCGTAGCAATACCGTTCATGTATTATTTTGATATTGCTCCAACCATCTATCTCTTAATGATTCCAATTGGTTTGTTACTTACTGCATCTTTAGCATTGGGAATTGGATTGCTACTTGCTCCCTTGAATGTAATAAACCGAGACATTGAGCATTTATTCCGTTTTGTTACTCGTGCCGGTTTTTTCCTTTCTCCAGTAATGTGGACTGTCGAGATGATACCAAAATCAAGAGAATCTGTTATTGAATACCTTATGCTGAATCCAATGGTCGTTCCAATTACGATGATACGAAATGGAATAGAAGGAAAAGCACTCTCAATAGATTCATTCTATATCTTGTACTCATTTTTGTTTTGTTTATCAAGCCTAATATTGGGAACTATAATTTTCAAGCGATTTGAATCGGAGGTAATAAAGAAATTATGAGCGACACTACTATTCAAGTCGAAAATGTGAGTATAAAATTTCCAAGAACAAGAGTCACTTTAGGAACTATAGAAAAATCCTTGATGAGTTTAATTAAATTAGGAAATCATGATGAGAATTATTTCACAGCTCTAGAAAACATAAGCTTCGAAATCAAAAAAGGAGAAATTATTGGAATTATTGGCAAAAATGGTGCCGGAAAAAGTACGCTACTAAGGGTGATATCGGGTATTTACAGGCCAGATAAAGGCGTCGCAAAATCTGTAGGAAAAATATCTTTGTTAGCTGGACTAGGTGTAGGATTTAATGTAAATCTTACTGGAAGAGAAAATGTCTATCTTTATGGTAGTCTTCTTGGTCATTCCAAAAAAATGATGAACGAGGTTATAGATTCTATAATCGATTTTTCAGGACTAAGTGATTTTATTGATGAGCCTCTAAGAACCTATTCTTCTGGAATGAGAACTAGACTTGGATTCTCTGTAGCCTCGATAATAAATCCAGACATATTATTAATTGATGATATTTTTGGAGTGGGTGATTTAGAATTCAGAAAACGTTCTACCAAAAGGATTCAAGAGATGGTTAAAGATGCAGGAAGTGTCGTAATAGTTTCTCACAGTTTTGATATGCTAAAGCAAATATGTACTCGTCTGCTGATGATTGAAAAGGGAAATCTCATTGCAATTGGCGATCCTAGCTATGTCATCGAGGTGTATCATGGAAATGCTGAACCGAACGTAGAAAAAGAATCGGAAAACGAGTAACCAATATGGTCCAATCGAAAGGATCTATATGGAGAAACGTTGCAATTAAGTTAAAGAATACTAAGAATTCGGTAAAGAGGGCCGTTTTCGGCAGTCTTGCCAGAATCCGTTTTAGGAAAATTGTGTTTGACGAAAATGAATTAGAGAGAAAAATAATCTCTGTTTCTGTAAGTAGATTAGTCACTTTTAAAATGCTTCAGGAGATTATTACAAGGAATATGGAAACTCATGGTGAGAAGATTATAATTGAAACTTTGAAAGAATGTATTACCATTCTAGAAAGGAGGCAAAGCGAAAGGGCCCTCTATGCACTGTATGTTGCAAGTATTAGGGCTATAGGAGAAGCAAATCTGTCATCAGGCATTCAATTTGGAGAACTATACTTAGATTCAATTGGGGATAAAAGAGGAATTGAATCTCTAATCACTTTTTATCAAAGACGTGGCGACATTAAAAAACCATACAAATTACTAAAGAAAATTGAAGATAGTAACTGGAAAGAAACTCAAAAAAGAAAATTGGAATTGGAACTAAATTTGTTAAAAGAAGGTGTTGCTTACGACGAGGAAGCTGAGCAAATAATAGAAATAGCTCCAAAAAATATAATGTACCATGTTAATCAGTCTCTACCACACCATTCTAGTGGTTATGCAATTAGAACCCAATCCCTGCTGAAAAGCTTAAAGAGCAAGAATTGGAACATATCTGCATATGCTAGAGTCGGTTATCCAAATGATAGATATGATTACATCGGGTCTAAAATTGTCGATTCATATAGTACAGTTGATGGTATTGATTACTATTTTACACCATCAAGGACAAAAAGTATTGGCAAACTAGACATAAAACAATATCAAAAGGAAAGTATCAACTTAATACTAAAGCAGGCTAAAAAATTCAACCCTTCAATCATACACAGCGCATCAAACTATTCTTGTGGACTTGCTGCGACTGCTTCTGCAAAGATACTTGGAATTCCCTCCATATACGAGATGAGAGGGCTTTGGCATGTCACTAGAACTGCAAAACAACCTGAATACGATGAGTCTGATCATTATAGAATGATTGAGGCATTAGAAATTCAAGCTGCTAAAAATGCTAGTCATGTATTTACCATAACTGATAGTGTGAAGAATATTTTACTAAAAAATGGAATTGAAAAAGAAAAAATAACTCTGCTTCCTAATGCAGTTGATATTGACAAATTTGCACCAAGAGAAAGAAATGAAAGAATAGAACAAAAATTTGGATTGAAGGGAATGACTACTATTGGATATATTGGTTCGTTTACAGATTATGAAGGCCTAGATTACTTACTGAAGGCTGGAGCAAAGCTTAAGGAGAAATACGAAGGGAAATTCAAACTATTAATGGTTGGCGACGGAGTTGTATTGGATAATTTGAAAAATCTTAGTAAAGAACTAAAATTAGATAATGACGTGCATTTTACGGGAAGAATTGATCATAACGATGTTTTTGATTATTATTCTGTCATCGATATTGCAGTCTATCCTAGAAAGGGAACGAAAGTTTGCGAAATTGTGTCTCCCTTAAAACCACTAGAAGCTATGGCCATGGAAAAAACTGTCATTACCTCCAATGTGAAAGCTCTATCAGAAATGATGAAAGATAACGAAACTGGTCTACTGCATGCCAAGGATGATATTGATGACTTGACAAGATTATTAGAAAAATGTCTGAGGGATAAAAAACTGACCAAGAATCTCGGAATAAATGCAAGGAAATGGGTAATAAATAATCGAAATTGGGATGCTGTAAGTGAAAGGGTTAACAATTTATACAAAAAATTAATTAAGGAAAGTAGGTAAGGGGATTGTAATAATGGTTTTTAATTGGATTAAGCGCGATAAAATCGATTTGCCTAAAGCACTAAAAAATCATGAATTTTTAGATAGCATTCTCCTCTCTGCAAAAAGGCCAGTCAACATCAATGAAATTAAGAAATCACTAGAGGAAAAGATTGAAAAAGAGGATTTTTTGATTGATGCTGAATTTGTATTGAAGTGTTTAAACAAAGAGAATCTCTGGCGAGCTAGTGCTGCCAATTTATTTGTAGCTTGCCTGAGAAGTTACTGCGAATCTGGAGGATCTACCCTACAGATAAGAAAAACTAATAGAAGAGGAAGATGTCTAAGAAATGGGCTTAATTTTGGAAAAAAGATGATACTGGAAATTCCAGATTCTAGGGCTATAAAGTCTCTTGTTACATATTATCATAGAAACAATGATTATCTAGAAGCATTTGGTCTTCTTAGTCTTTTAAATGAAGATGAGTGGACAAAAAATAAAAGAAAGATTATAGAAAGAAGTCTGCCTTCCTATCAAAAAAAGAAGCAAGATACAAATATTGCTAACGAATTTACTACAAATTTACTGAAACACATAGGGTATGAAGATCTTAGTAATAATCGCCATTCCGTAATTTTACTTTATGGAAACATAGACATGAATGTTATTGATGGTTCATCAATATGGCTAGCTTCTATTGCTGAAGTTTTATCTCAATGTGGATTCAAAGTACATTTTTTACTAAAACACAATATCTCTCGGTCCATTTTAATAGAAAAATTGAAGGCGAGGGAAGATATTAGATTAATAGAACCGAAAAAGTTTGAGGTGTACGGAAGAGGAATGAATCCAAATGAAGCTTCTAGCGCCATTGAAATCTTAGATGGTACATATGGTGGATACAATAAAATAATTTTAAGAGGAATGGAAGTTTGCACTATTTGTGCTGGTAAAGGCAGCCTATGGAATAGGGTGTGGGCATATCTTACTGATTTTTACACAATTGAAAAAGAAAATGGGCTTGTGATTGATGAAGAAATATGCAATATACTAAGGGACGCGAAATTTGTTTTTCACAGATTTTTAGTTCAAACAAAGGAAATATCTAATTTTATGGAGAAAAAAATTGGTATATCTAAAAATAAAATTCTAGAACTTCCTCCAATGCTTCCTGACAATATACTAGAAATGAAGAAAACTAAAACTCCAAAAAACAATGATTTAATCAAAATTGGATATGCTGGTAAAATTGCTCCGCAATGGGGTGTAAGGGAACTTATTGAATGCGGAAAAAAGCTAACTGAGAAAGGGTATGGTGTAGAGATAAATATTATTGGAGATAAAATACATCGTAGTACTCCTGAACTACCAAATTTCAAAGAGGAAAGTGAAGAAATACTTGAAACAACTCCTTTTGTTAATTGGCATAAGGGAATGTCTAGAGAAAAAACAATAGACCTCATGAGTAATATGGACTTAGCTTGGTGCTACAGAGACCCTACCTTAGAATTACACACTATGGAACTATCAACTAAACTGCTAGAGAATATTTCTATGAACCTACCTTTTATCGCCACTAGGAACGATATCAATTCAAGACTTTTAGGAGAAGATTATCCTTTATTCGTAGATAATGCAAAACAATTAGAAAAAATTATAACTGATTTCATCAATAGAAAGATTACAGTTAGTTTTGAAGAGGATAAATATACTAAAATTGTACAAAGGCATACTATCTCAGATATAAGGGAAAATTTAGTGAAACCGTTATTGAATGAAGGTAAAATTGAAATCGGAAAGAAAAAAAATGTAGTGATCGCAGGTCATGATTTGAAATTCATTGGAGAATTTGAGTCTTATCTTAAGCAAAAAGGTTACCAAGTGAAACGCGATCTATGGGAATGGGGTGAGCCAGGTGATGAAGTGAAGTCAGAATACCTAGCTAAATGGGCCGATATTGTATTTTGTGAATGGGGGCTTGCAAACGCCGTTTGGTACTCTAAGAATTTAGATAAAGATAAGAGGCTTATAGTAAGAATTCATCTCCAAGAAATTAATGAAAGGGCAAGAAGATTTCCTCCGGAAATAAATATGGAAAATGTAAATGCGACTATATTTGTTGCTAAACATATTAAAGAAAAAGCAATCGAAATGTTCAATTGGCAAAATTCAGGTATGCATGTTGTTCCCAACTATGTTAATACTGAAAGATTAAATGTTCCAAAAGTAAAGGTGGCTGCTAAACAAATAGGAATTTTGGGAGTTGTTCCTATGAGAAAGAGAATGGATAGGGCCGTAAAATTACTAGAATTAATTAGAGAAAATGATACTGAATTTAAACTGTCAATCAAAGGAAGACTTCCTAAGGATTATCCTTGGATGTTAGCAGGAAGGAAAGAAGAATTGGAATATTATGAGAAACAGTTTGATAATATAGAAAAGAACTCTCACTTATCAAAAAATGTTAGTTTTGAAGGATATACCAACACCATTTCTGAATGGTACGCGAAGATTGGGTTTGTCCTATCTCCTAGTGATTTTGAATCTTTCCATTACACTATTGCAGATGGGGTGGCCTCTGGCGCGCTTCCAATCATCTGGCCTTGGGAAGGATCGGATGATATTTACCCTAAAGAATGGATAGTTGATAATACTAAAGATGCTGCAAAACGTGTTATCAAGTACAACAATGCTAGTTCTAAGGAAATAGAGGCTATAAAAGATAAAAATCATAATTATATTGTTTCCTCTTTTGGAATGGAAAAAGTATTTGATGAATTAGAAATATTGACTGCTCAGAGAGTAGATATGGCAGATAATTTAGTGCTTGAATCTAAAGATATCTTGCTCAACGCGAAACTTAATTCTGGAAAAAGTTATATTTTATCAGGAAATATAGAGTCTAAGGGAGATGAAAAAGAAAGGTCTGCTCTGATTAAATTCAATTTTGATAAAAAAGAAACAATCGTTGATTCTGTAAAACACAAAATGGGTTTTTCGGATAATGTTGGAGCTTATATTTATCTTCCAACTGCAAAGGGCGGAGGGAAGTTCAGTAAAATGATAAGTGTGCCTGAAAACGGAAATGTAGATAAGATTACAATACAAAAATGGAATAAATGTAAAAATGATATAATTATTAAAAAAATGAAAATATTACCTTTGAAAAACAAGCTTGTTTATGAGCCATTTTCTAAGTTAAGTATTAGTCATAAGAACGTTGTAAATCTTGCGCCTGCACAAAATTCATATATATACAAATATATTAATAAAAATAAAGGCACATATGAACCTGAAACTATGGCTACTATCTGTGCATTGATAGAAGATAATTGTGACTCTTTCTTCGATATAGGTGCAAATATTGGATTGTATTCTGCCATAATGTCTACTATTTTTCAAGACAAGGTAGATGTTCATGCTTTTGAACCTGCGCCAGACCTCAACAAAATTGCAACCGAAATTGCGCAATTAAATTCAATAAATTACAGGTGCCATGATATTGCACTTAGTGACAAAAAAGGAACGGCAGATTTTTACCTCTCTCCTGTTACAGATACATCGCATTCTTTAAATCCAGATTTTAGAAAAAGTGAAAATAAAATTTCAGTAGAACTAAATACATTAAATGAATTCTGTGAAAAGCACGATGTTTGGCCTAATTTATTAAAAATTGATACTGAAACAACTGAATTTAATGTTCTAAGCGGAGGAAATAAGTTAATTAAAGAGAAACGACCTTGGATTGTATGCGAAGTACTTGATGGTTCAGGTAAAGAAATAGAAGACTTATTAGCCATTTATGATTACCATTTTTATCATATCAAAGAATCTGGATTACAAAAAGAAACCAAAATAAAAGGGTGTAGTAAGGATAGGGACTGGTTGTTAGCACCTTCTGAAATTTCTAAAAAATTATTTAGTAATATTGATATGTGGAAAGCGTATTTGTATTGTGGTTTTATGGACTAAAATATACCATAATTCGTTCTTTAATTTCATCTCTTGCTCTACGAAAATCATCTAGAGTTTCCGGATCTTCAATAGGCCAATGATCTCTCTTACATGATTCTGGCCAATCCATCATTACACAAGTTTCATCCGCTGAACCGCAAAGCGTGATAGCAAAATCTGCATCTTTCCAATTAACATCATCAAGTCCTTTAGATGTTTGATTTGAAATATCCAAACCAATCTCATCCATCGCTTTTACTGCATTTGGATGAAGGCCTTCTGGTTTAGTACCGGCACTTAGAACTGTGAAATCCGATTTCATGCTTTTGAGAAGCCCTTCAGCCATTTGAGAGCGAGCTGCATTGCCTGTGCAAACAAACAAAATAAACGTCATACTTGTTCATTACAATCGTCTATTAAATGATAAATGTATGGCTCACATATCTTCATGTTCCACCACTAGAAAAAAGATTGGAAAAGGTGGTTCAGCAGGCCTAACTAATCGGGGCACCCTCATAGAAAAACTTTAAAAGGTGGAACCAATACGAATAAACTCATGGTGTACTTAACAAAGAAGACAACTCGAGGTCAACAGTACTATTACCTCGTTAAATCTTTCAAGTATGATGGACGTGTAGAAAAGGTCCAAAGATACCTAGGTTCAGAAGAGCCTAACGAGTCTGAACTTGAACATCTAAAACAATTACACTCTAATGAACTTGAGCTCGCCGCCATTGAAAGAATGGCTATGATGTCCTCGGAAACCTACAGGACACCTTATCTCGATAAAGACGCTTTATTGGGATTAGAAAGAATGCGTTTCTTGAACAGAGCATTGAATCGACTACAAGAACCTGAAGAAAGAACTGAACAACAAGCATCGAATACGATTGTAACTATTTCTGGAAATATGGCTTTGTCTTCTAGCCCCATTGCCATAGAAAATGTCGAGGCTATTTTCAACCAAGATAGAGCTCCTTCTGGCGTTCCATTGTCAAAAGTTCTAGAAGTTCTTTCGCTAAGAAGGCTATATGATGACGTCTCAGACAGAGTTGCAAAACTAGGTAAGAAAACAATTCTAAAGCTACATCAAGAACTATTTGAAGGAACTGGAAAAGGTGGAAATCTGAGAGAAGATTCTGCCAGCTTACCTGGATCTGCATTTATGCCTCCGCCTGCAATTTTAGTTGAAGATGAGTTAGAAGGGCTCCTTCAATGGTGGCACGATCCATCCCCATTACATCCATTTGAAAGAGCTGTTCTTTTTCATCATAGATTTCAACAAGTACGGCCTTTCGAAACGGGTAACGGTTTAGTAGGGCGCTTAATACTCGACGGTATGCTTTTGAGAGCTGGACTGTCAACGACAAAGTGGCAAAAGGAAAATCGAACCGAATATTTATCTGGTTTAGTTGCTGGAGATCGCGGTGATCGAACTAATTTAATTGGCTCATTCTGGAATTCTTATTGTAATCAACACAAACCTGTAGTAGATGGGAGTAAAGATGCACTGCATCTTTCACCTCGACAATCTCAATTGGAGGCCTTCTGATTGAGGCTTCTCGAACTTGAGTTCGAGAATTTTAAATCTTTCAAAGGCCACGTTACCGTCCCTCTCGGTCCTGGTTTTACATGCATAACTGGACCAAATGGTTCTGGAAAATCTAACATCACAGATGCCATTCTTTTCATCCTAGGTTCAAGGTCAACCAAGCTTCTGAGAGCTAGAAAATTAAAGCAATTAATTCATGGATTTCAAGAGGGAAGTAAGAAGAAAACGGGACCTAAGTCCTGTAAAGTTTCTATGGTTTTTGATAATCATGACAGATTTTTAGCAATAGAAAAAGATCAAATCACATTCACAAAAGGCATACGGCTTAGGGGAAAAGATACAGCTACCTATTACCAAATTGATGGAGAAAAATCTTCGGCTAGTGAATTTGAAGCCCTTTTCTCAAGAGCTGGACTTTATGCAACTGGATACAATATAATACAACAAGGTGATGTAATCCAAACATCTCTGATGTCTGGAACTGAAAGAAGGCGCAAAATTGAAGATGTGGCTGGAATTACTGCATACGACAATAGATTAAGAAGAACTAGAAGTGCAAGAAATTCTGTAGAAGCGGATTTATCACTACTAAATGAAAGGGCTAAAGAGTCTAAAAGAAATTTAAACCAACTCGAGAGAGAAAAAAAGGATGCTGAGAAATTAGAAAAGATTATAGAAGAAATCAAAGAAAATGATCTTTTCCTAAAATTTAGAACAATATTCGACTTAGAGGCTGAAATAGAATCCAGAAAAGGGGTTGTCCAAAAATATACTAAAGAACTAGAAAAGCTAGAAATTAAATTGAAGAAAATAAAAGAAGAAATTGAGGGAAAACAAGGTAAATTTGAGGAAGTTGAAAAAAATATAGCTGTGTCTGGTGGCGATAGGGCTCGTGAATTGCAAGAAGAACTAGACAAGTGTAGAGTTGCTCACGCACTATCTGAAAGAAACGCTGATGCAGCTCTAAAAGAAATTGAACAACTAGAAAATTCGAGAAAAATATTAGATAGTGAATTGAAAATTTCATCTAAAGATTTGAAGAAAATTGTCAAAGATATTGATAGTGTAACAAAGAAAATTAAGAAATCTGATAGTAAGATTACTACAAATGTAAGGCAACTTAGTGAACTGGAAGGTGCTGCTGCGAATAATTCTGAGGCTGTATCAAAAAATAGAGATAATTTAGAAAAATTGCGTAAGGAGGCTGGAGAACTAGAGATGCAAAGGCATCGGTTGGAAGGTGAAAAAGAGCAACTTGAACTTCAACTGGAAACTGCAGAAGAACAGGTTATCAGATCAAAAAAATGGTTGGAATCAATCCAAACCGATGTAAAAGAAGCTGATTTCCAACTGAAGGATTTGCAGGTCGGAAAAGAGTCTGCCGCTAAGAATTTAACCAAAATTAAAACTAAACACAAGGACATTTTATCCACTATAGAATCGCACCAAGGAAAAATATCTGAAATTGAACGAAAGTTGAGAGACAAATCTATGAAACTAGCTTCTCAAGAAGCTGCACAGAGGGCGAGAGAAGAATTCGGTGGATATGCAAAAGGAGTGACTGCTGTGCTACAATGTAGAGATGAAGGAAAATTAAAAGGCATTGTAGGAACTATAGCTGAATTAGGCAGAGTTGATGAAAAATATGCGACTGCGTTAGAGGTTGCTGCAGGAGCAAATATGCAATCAATTGTAACTGAGAATGATGAAGCTGCTGCTAAAGCAATAGATTTCCTTAAGAGTAACAGAATCGGAAGAGTTCGTTTCTTACCACTTAACAAAGTGCACTCTTACAAGCCAAGAGCTAATGCACTTCTCATATCAAAGAAGCCAGGTGGTCTCGGATTTGCACAAGACTTAGTTAAATTTGATAGGCGTTACAAAGATGCATTTGGAAATGTATTCGGTGATACTGTGATTATGGACACACTAACTAATGCTAGAGAAAATCTAGGTAAAGGTCGAATGGTTACTCTCCAAGGCGAACTATTGGAGAGTGGAGGCGCATTGGTTGGTGGTGCTGCACCCCGTAGCGGAATCCATTTTGGTACAGCAGAAAGAGGAGACATTGACAAATTAACTTCTGAAATTAAGAAATTAGATGGGCAAAAATTGAAACTTTCATCGGAAATAGGCATAATGATAGAAGATGCTGGTAAATTAGCAACTAGTAGACAAGAATTAGAAAGTGAAAGGGCTGCGTTCCAAACTCGTGTAACAGATTATGATGGAAGGGCTGATGAGATTAAAAAGAGATTAGCTGAAGCTGAAGAGGCTGTAAAAGCTAGGGAAGGAATGGTAGAGGCACTACAGGGTGAAATCATAGAGAGAAAAGGATTACTTGAAAAATTAGAAGTTGAAATAGCAGGAGTTGCCAAGAAAATTAACAGTTCATCAAAAGATTTACAAATGATAGCTGGAGGAAAATCATCAAAAGTTATCGGAGAATTACAATCCAAATTAGAAAAAGAACGAACGGAATTATCTTCATTACAAGCTCATTTTGCATCTATTTCTGCAAAAGAAGACGCCATGAAAGCCGAAGTTGGGCGACTTAAAGGCGAATTGGACATTAATCAGAGTGAGCAAAAAGAATTAGAAAAAGAAAGAAAGACTGAGAGCAAGAATTCGAAGGATCTTAAGAAAAATTTAGATCGATTAAGAAAAGAAGAACAATCTAAGTTCAAAGAATTGAAAGGTTTGAGAGATGAACGGGATCTGTTACATGACCAGTTATCTGAGTTAAAGAATGAATTGTCGATGAAACAAGAACTTAGAAGAACTCGCAAGCATGCATGTGATGATCTTAATTTAGAAATTAGAACTAGGGAACCAAAACTATTGGAGGCTAAGGCAAGAATACCTGATGGTACTAAAACTCCTAAGGCTGTGCTTAGCAGGGAAAAGCTAGAAGTCCAGAAAGAACGCCTAGACAAAGAAAGAAACAGACTCGGCAATGTCAATATGTTGTCTTTGGAGCATTACCGGCAAGAAGCTGATAGATTCTCAGAAATTAAAAAGCATAAAAGGCAATTGAACGATGAAGTTAGACGATTAGACACTCTAGAAAAGAAGATTTCTGATAAAAAAGAAACCAAGTTTATGGATGTTTACAATAACATTGGTGAGAGCTTCAAGACCTCTTTCAAAGACATTACTGGTGGTGGAGATGCACGTTTAGTACTAGAAAACGAGAAAGCACCTTTCGAAGGTGGAGTGACAATCAAAGCTAGAATGCCAAAAAAGAAATTATATCCTGTTGAAGCGTTATCTGGTGGCGAAAAATCTTTAGTTTCGATGGCATTTATATTCGCAATTCAGGGATATGATCCTAGCCCATTCTACCTATTGGATGAACCTGATCAAAACTTGGATGGAGTAAATACTGAACACATAGGAAGAGCTATCGCAGTTCAGTCGAATGTAGCTCAATTCTTAGTTGTAAGTTTACACCATGCTGCACTCAGAGAAGCCGAAAATGTTATTGGAGTCTTCATGGGAGACGATGGTGCCTCTAGATTACACCAAATTCAAGATGTCGAATCTTTCCTAGCTTCCTTACCAAGTGAAATGGAGGTTACTGCATGAGTCTCGTAGTAAATCACTTGTTATTTCACAAAGCCATGATTGGTGTAGATACTGAAAAAATTGACCAATATATTGGGCTCGCAGGGGATGCAAGTTCTGCTGCAGAAATAGCTACCATTGAGGATCCGTTTACAAGAAGTGTTACACTTCTATTTATGTTAGTCAAGGAGCATGAACTTGATCCTTGGTCTCTTGATTTGAAACATTTGATTACTGAATACCAGAAATATGCCGTAAACAGTGATGATTTGGATTTGCCATTAGCTGGTTCTGTTTTGAGTTGGGCTTGGGATGTATTGAAATTAAGAGCAAATGGGGCAATTGAAGCAACGGAACCAATACCCGAACCACAACCTGAATGGGTTAATTTCGATTTTGGATGGGAGCCTACCTATGCTGAACAATTAGAAGATAGTATAGAGCCTCCAATCGAAGAAAGTGTACTTTTCAGAGGAGAAAGAAGAGTTACTTTGATGGAACTTGTTGGTGCTTTAGAAGATGCAAGAAATGTAGAGATGGAGCGGAAATCTAGACTCGAAAGAAGAAGAGAACTGCGAAAAGCTAGGGAGCTAGTGCTATCTGAAGTAGCTGAAAGATTAGGAGAAAAATTGCACAATGATGATCCTACACAGTATAAAGAAAGAGTTTGGCAGAAGATTAATGAATTTAACGGAAAACCGATACCAATTGGTGATTTATTAGACCGACCTGAGAAAGCGAGCGTTGTTCGCACTTTTGTTGGCTCACTATTCCTAGCAAGGGAAGGGCGAATTGACATTATTCAAAAAGACTTAGAAAGTCATAACATATATGTCAAAAACTTGGAGAATGCTGGATGAAAGAATTGATAGCTGTTGAAGCTGCACTGTTCTCAGCCGGAAAAGCACTGGATCCAACCGAAGCTGCAGAAGCTACTGGGCTTTCTAGAAACAAAGCACTCGGCGCTCTAGATGCACTTGTAGAAATTTACAAGACAAGAGAAGGGGCCTTAGAAGTCGTTAAACTAGGGCACAAGTATGCACTTCAACTAAAAACGGAGGCTGTTGAATATGGTCGTCGGTTGGCACCTCAAGAAATTCCTTCATACTTACTTCGAACACTAGCTCTGATAGCTCATGAACAACCAATGCTTCAAACTGAACTCAAATATAAATTAGGAGACAAAGTTTACGAGCATATTGGTGAATTAGTAGAATTAGGAATGATTAAAAGAGAAAGAAAGGGTCGTACTTTTGAATTAAATGTTACTGGTGCATTCATGGAATACTTTGGTATAAATGCTCAGAATCAGGCCGAAATGAAAGCTTATTTGGAACAAGCTCTTACCGGTTCATGAACGCTCCAGGATTAATTGAGCTATTAGTTATTCTATTCTTGGTTTGGGCCTTCCTAGGGCCTCAAAAAGTGATGGAGGGGGCTCGAACGCTTGGAAAAACTTATCGAGAATTTCGTGGATACAGTACAAATTTGGCTTTGGGTGTAGAAGGAGTAAGTGAGATAGAAAAGGTCAGGGCTTCTGCTGAAAGGCTTGGAATTGATACTGCTGGAATGGACTTAGATGAAATCAAAAATGCAATGGTTGAAAAACTGTCAAATGAATGAACCAGAATAGAGATATTGTTAGGGCGCAGGTTTGATATAGTTAGTTTTGTCAAGTATTTCTATGAATGCGATGAAGTCTGTGGCACTAGCTATCGTGTTTTTGCTCTCGGCCCTAGTTCCTTCAGTTCATGTTGAAGCATCAAATGACAAGAGGAAAGAGTATGATACTGGCTATCTGAGTGAAAAGTGGCATGCAGGAATTGGCACTGCTCTCGGAAGCCTGAACTCAATTAAGAGCGCAGACATTGATCTTGATGGTGAAGACGAGTTAATATTTGGTAATTCACAAGGCTTTGTTCACATATTAGACTGGAACGCAAGTGCTAATGCATTTACTGAGGTCTTCCAAACCATTGACCTGGGTGGTTCAGTTAAGGGAATGGAAATCGCCCAAATTGATGACGATCCACAATTAGAAATTGCAATCGGTTACAATTGGAACGCTGATTCTGGAAAAGTAAAGATAATTGATGGAATTTCGCTCTTAGCTGAAGCTAATTGGTCTTCTGGAATTTCTTGGTCTCACACACAGCAAACTGAGGGATGGCCATATGGGCTAGCGATGGGGGACTTAGATGGCGATAATGAAACTGAATTGGCGATGAGTGCCGACCGAGGATTTTTGTGGGTTGTCGAAACTGAGACTCCAGAAAAATTCGTTGGTAGAGACATTACCAATGATGAAACTGAGTGGTACGTGGATCTTGGGGCTCAAACTAGTGGTGGAACTTTGGAAAATACTTGGGGACTGACTTTTGGACAATTCGATGAAGACGACGCAATTGAAGTCGCAGTTGGCAGTAAACAAGGCTGGGTTGCTGTATTTGATGGGCAAACTGAAGAACTACAGTGGAAAATTGACATGGATGGTAGTAGCAATGAAGATAGTTTGTGCTACAGCATGATTTCCGCTGACTTGAATGGAAATGGTATCGACGAATTAGTTGTACCACAACAAAGTAAATTAACAATTTTTATAGATGGAGATCGTGACGATACTGTTGAGGATAATAGCATCAACAGTGGTTACGGATTAGCAAATGTAGATTTAGGAGGTAACAGCAATGAAGAATTAATTGTTGCTGACGGCTCTGGAAACATTCGGATTATGGGACTATCTGGCTCTAGTTTACAAACTTATGATCAGTGGTATAGTGGGGCACCAATGAACACCGGAGCTGGTGTCACCGTATCAATGAACGGACACGACCACCCTTGGATTATACATGGTGGAGATACTGGAGTTGTAGTTGGCTGGGAAGTAGATGCTAGTAATCTACAAGATATTGAACGTAGCCTAGCTTGGAAAACTGATGGCGATAATAATGGTGACCAAAATTTATACTCACTAGAAGGTGGTGAGGCATTTGGAGTCGCAATGGGAGAACTCGATGGTGATGATTCCAGCTTAGAATTAGTAGTTGGTACTGGTTCAGGTAAAGTTTATGTCTTTGATGGAGACACATATGAAACCGAATGGGTGAGTGACCCACTAGATAAGTTACCAATTAGTATTGCTATTGCAGATGTGAACAGTGATGGAGATAATGATATTGTAATTGGTACAGGTAAACCTGCTGAGCCTAAAGTAGGTGGTGAGGGTGGTGAAGGGTATCTTTACATTTTTGAACGTAATGGTAATGATTTCGAAGAAGTTTATCAAAGTGATGACATAGATGCTGTACTGGCTGTTACAGTTGCTGAGCTAGATGGATCTAGCCATCCTGAAATCGCTCTCGCAACAGGCCACAAGGAAGTCACTAATCCTACTAGTGGAGATGCTGAATTGCATGGAAATGTTAGAATATATGGATGGGATGGGGACGGCTATGAATCGGAATGGACTTCTGGGGAACTAAATGAAATTCCAGGAAGTATCGCAAGCGGAGATTTAGTTTCTGGAGGAAATGCTGAAATTGCTATAGGAACTGGTGGAAAAGATTTGCAATGTGATTGTCCTCTATACAATACTGAAGATCCTGGCCAAATAATTGTCTATAAACGTAGCGGAAGCAGCTATGCTACCGATGGAACAAATATTGACACTGGAAGATATCAAGCGTATGGCCTTGCAATAGGTGACGCTGATGGCGATGGTGATTCAGAGATTGTAGTTGGAACTGGAACGTATGATCAAGAAAAGCCTAGGTTAGCTGTTTACAATGGATATACAAGAGCTGAAGAATACTCAAAAAAAGTAAGTAGTGCTAGTTCTCTTTGGGGAATTCAGATTGAAGATATCGACGGGGATGCCGTTACTGAAATAATTTATGGAACGGATGCAGGGCAACTGTTCATTTTTGAAGTTGGTGAGGTTAATGAGGCAAGTACTAGCGGATTATCGGCTAAAGCTGGACATTATGGAGGTATTGCAACAGGAAATGCTGACAACGAAGGTACGATGGAAATTTTAGTGGGAAGCAAATCCTACATGTGGTTATTCACAACTGAAGATCAAGCTAACAAACCAGATTTATCAATCGTTGGCTCTGATATTTCATATGCTCCTGAGAACCCTGATGAAGATGAAAACATTACAATTACTGTAACTGTACATAATTATGGTGGAGTGGCTATTTCTGAATGGAGTGTTTTGATAACTGACGGAGATCCCTCTGGCCAGCACAACTATATCGGTAAATTCTACTCTGATAAAGAGAACGAGAGTCACGCAATTTTGCCTGGAGAAAATTATACTTTTCAAAGAACTTGGTATGGAATAAATACAGATCCAGGATATCATGAAATCTATGCCATGGCTTCAGATGAATCGTCTCCCTTGATAGAAACTAGATATGGTAACAACAAAGGTTTCACTGTACTCGAAGATATTACAGCAATACCAAATGATGCGCCAGTGGCACAAGCTACAGTAGACAAACTAACTGTCTGGAAAGATGAAACTGTAAGAATTGACGCTGGAAGCTCATATGACACTGAAGCTACCGATGGTGAGCCCGATAATGATGATGGAAAAGCAAACTTAGAATATTATTTCAGTCACAATGCCAACGAAGTAACACAAGTAAGTGCATACACTATAGACTTATCATTTGATAGTTCGGGTGAAAAAGAAATTACAATTACTGTCTCTGATGAGCCTTCTAACCCATCCAGAGGAAAGGAAACCACAATAAGTGTTTTTGTAACTGTCAAAGCAAATACTCGGCCTGAGGCTATTCTTGAATCTAATATAAGTGGTCCAATTGAACTTCTAACTGATGTTGGATTCATTACATTTGATGTAAGTAAATCTTTCGATCCAGATAACCGTTCCGATCTTGAGTATCGATTTATTTTCGGAGACAATGTGTACTCGGACTGGGTAAGGGCTGGAGGCACTGTCTGGTTATATCGAAACGCGCTGTTTACTGGTACAAATGGTGGAGATCTGAAAGAAGATAGTGGTGAATTCCTAGCTGATGAGGATGGATTCAAGCGAGTTTTCAGATTAATGAATGGACAATTGCTAGAAATTGATGGTACTGGAAAATTAACGGAAAACGGATACAACTATACTCTTGCTGAAGGCATGGATGAAGTTATGTACAAAGCTACAATATATGCTAGAGAAATATCAGACACTGGCGATGATGATATCTTAGTTAGTGCAGTTTCAAATGAACTTTCGATTAGAGTTTACAAGCCTGAGAATATTCTTCCTATCGCGAGAGCGCAAGCCGGAATTGCAATTGAATCTGTTATCGTCTTCAATGATCTTGTCGACAAGGCCGAAACTGGTGATGAAGTAACGTACACTGCTCAGGATTCAACAGACCCAGATGGTGATGATACCAAACTAACTTTTGAATGGGTAATAAAAGACAGCCAAAACATCGAAGTCAAATTGTTAGGTGACAAAAATAAAAAAACCTTTAAGAAAACTTGGAATGAACCTGGAACATACATTGCTACGGTTACGGTTACCGATGAACGTGGTGGATCTTCAACTTGGCAAGTGGAAGTTCGAGTAAGTAAAAGTGCTAATTATGAACTTAGTGAAGCTGACGATGATGAAGGGCTTAGCACTAATCTTTTGATTGGAGGTGCAGCAGGATCTGTACTAGCAATAGTTGGAGGCGCTATGGCACTCCGTAAACTTAGAGGCGGTTCTGAAGAATTTGATGATATGTTTGAAGATGTCACTCCTGGCCCTGTAGAACTAGGGTGTCCGTCCTGTGGTGGATTAATCTCTATCACAACCACACAGAGGCCAATACAAGTTGGATGTCCGATATGTGCTTCTCAATTTGTTATTCGTGAATGAGCCTAAATTTAGGAAGTCTAAAATTAGATGGCAAAAGCCATATCATGGGAATCCTAAACGTTACTCCTGACAGTTTCTACGATAATTTCTTTGATGAAGAAAGTATTCAAAAAAGAATAAAAGAAATGATTGCAGAAGGTGCTGAAATAATCGATATTGGAGGAGAATCGACTAGACCTGGTTCGAAACCTGTAAGTGCTGAAGAAGAGTTAGAAAGAGTAATTCCTGCAATCGAATTCGTCAAGAGTGTATCTGATATTCCAATATCTATTGACACCCAAAAGGCAGAGGTTGCAAGAAAAGCTGTAGATGCTGGAGCTTGTGTTGTAAACGATGTTGGTGGTTTAAGGAATAAAGATATGATTTCTACAGTTGCTGAATTGCAGATTCCTGTAATAATCATGCATATGCAAGGAACTCCTGAAAACATGCAAAAGAATCCTCAATATGGCAATACAATAGAAGATATCAGGGATTGGCTCCAAGAGCGAATAAATGCTGCAGAAATGGCTGGAATCAAGCGTTCTAATATGATTGTCGACCCCGGAATTGGTTTTGGTAAAAATTTAAAGCATAATTTAGAAATTCTCGGCGGTTTAGACAAATTCGGTAAAATGGCTGGTGGTGTATTGTTAGGAGCCAGTCGAAAATCGTTTATTGGATTTTTAACTGGTGATGGTGATCGTTTAACTGGAAGTTTAGCTGCTGCAATGATTGGAGCTACTGCAAATGTGGACTTAGTAAGAGTTCATGATGTTAAAGAAACAAGAAAAGCGATAGATACAATAAACGCCCTTAACTGAGATAAACATGAAAAGATGGTACGTGATCCCCGTAATTTTGCTGATTGTAGCCGTACCAGCTTACTTATTTTTGTTTGATGAAGGATACTGTCCTGATATCGAAGAATTGGAGGATGGGAATATTCAAGTGATTGGAGATTCTGTTTTTGGTTCTGATGCTGATGGGTGTGCCAGTATTGCTGGATTTATGAGTATGAAATTGGAAGTGAAAGTTACTGACCACGCAATACCTGGAGCAACAGTCATAGGTGAAGATGGCATTCCTAGCCAATATGTACCTGGTGATTGGAAATGGACAATTATTGATGGTGGAGGAAATGATGTGATGGCTTATTGTAGTGAAGGTGACGATGAAGAATGTGATGAAAAATTAGATGAAATTATGGCTGATGATAACAAAGGCCTTATGCCTGATTTAATCAATAAAGCGAAATCTGGTGGAAGTCAAGTTATCATTTTAGGATATTATAGTGTCCCAGAAGGTTCTGAATTCGAAGATTTAGTACTTGAAATAGAAATTTTAAATGATCGTTACAAAGAATTTGCAGAAGCAAATGACGATGTTTACTTCATAAGTTTAAAGGATATAATGACTCCCGAAACAACTCCAATTTACTACAGTGAAGATTTAGTACATCCTTCTGAAGAAGGACACAAAGCGATTGGTGATTATATTGCTGATTTTATCGTCTCTACTGAATAGATACGTTAAACTTGTCTGTACTGATAGTTTTGAAGAGTTACTTCTAGCGAATTGTAAGCCTTAGTCACCTATCAATTATTACGGCGCCTAAACGCAATCAATGCTATTGTAGCTACTGAAACGAGTATGGAAATCGAAGGGACTTCGCCTGATTCAATTTCTTCTAAAAGTTCTTCAGTTTCATTAGTTCCTGTATTATTGTTAGCTGTATTATTGTTAGCTGTATTATTGTTACCAGAATTATTGTTAGGTGTATTGTCAGCTTCACAAACCCAAGTTGTATAATTACAATTACCAGATGCACACTGCCCTCCACTAGAGCAACATTCTCCGTCTGCAAGATTAATTGCATTAAGATCGTAATTTGGTTGACATCCAGCATTATCATCCGAAACAGTCACTGTAAATACATACGAACTTTGGCCCCCACTATTGTCATCCACAGACAAACCAAACGTATAAAGGCCAGCTGTAGAAAAAGTGTAAGTCCAAGAAGTAGTATTCCCTACAATGTCAGTAAACATGAATGGGTTTTGGAAATTAGAAGAATCTACTCCTGCTGACAATGTCATGTTATCTCCATCATCATCCCAGCAAGCCATGCCAAAAGTGAAGGTGTCTCCAGTTGAGACGTCGAGATTAGCTCCAGTGGCTATATTTCCATGTAAATCACAATATGGGGCATTATTAGGGTCTACAAAGGGATCGGCTCCAACCTCAAAAATATAGTCGAAGTGATAGGAGTGATTGTAGTAAGTGTTGTTAGTACAATTGGCACAATTAATTTGGTCTAAACTAATCTCAATATGTAAAGAATAGTCTCCCTTTGGAATATTGAAAAATTCCAACGTTCCATTTCCATTATTTGAATCAAGAGAACCGTTCATCATAAAATTGTCTTCATTCTCTAAAAACCAATCTAGCACATAGTCTTCATCTCCAGTATTTATGAAATAAGTACCATTGACAGAACTTCCTTCGCTCCAATAATTAGCTATAAGCAAATCAAACAAAAGATGT
>JBJLBY010000045.1:0-22310 GCA_045567975.1 Candidatus Poseidoniales archaeon
TTCTGTCTCTTATTGATAATCCAAATTTGTCTGAGTCAAAAGGGGTAGCTGTCAAAGACCAAAGTTTAGCCTGTCCGACTGCCCTCTCTTCAACAAGGCCTTGCATCTTCAAAAGCTCCAAATGTTTGGCTACAGAATTTCTTCCAATGTCAAGACTACGAGATATCTCTGTTATCGTTTTAGTCTGAGTCTGATTGCTCAAATATTTCCTGATTTTTGAGCTTATTTCATAGTCTAGCTTTTTGGCCATATAGTTATTATTAGAGGGGGGGACAAAAAAGTATATGCTAGTGCAATGCAACAGTGCACCGAAAAAATACTTTTACTACGCCTATATTTCTATTACATGGGTAAAGGCATGTATGATGGGGGGCTTATCTCTCAAATTGGATTAATGGCTAGTTTTGCATCAATATTTGGATCATTGTATATCTACTTTGTAAGTGATGATCAGATGTTAGGGATATTCGTAGGCCTCTGGGCTCCAACGCTTATATTAATAAGTAGAGAAGTAGACAAAATGATGGGATGGATGGCTGAATAAGCTATTATGAAAAAGAAACATTACCCAGGTACTGATCAGAAGACACTTTGCGGGCATGAAGCAACAAAGCAAGAATACCTACAGATGGTAAGGGGACATAATGTAACGTGTATTACTTGCAAGAAATTATTCAAAGCTGATGAAGAGAAAGAAATCATGATTATGCAAGAAATGGATAAGCGCATAAGTCAACAGTATGCGTAAGAAATGAAGATAGGATATCCCTGTATCAACCGAAGTATTGGTTGCTCTAGTAATAAGAAATTTCGTCTTGCTAATTTCACAGAAGAAAAATTTAATGAGACTGTAAAGAATAATCTTAGCTGTCTCGATAAAATTATTGACTATAATTTTGAAAATGACATGCTTTTCCTGCGAATATCATCGGAAACAATTCCTTTTGCTTCACATGATATTTGTAATCTTGATTGGAAAAAGATATTCAAGAAAGAACTTGAGAATATTGGAATAAAACTAAGAAAACAAAAATTCAGAGTTTCTATGCATCCTGGACAATTCACACTTCTAAATTCCCCTAATGAAAAAATAGTTGAGAAAAGTTTAGCTGAATTAGAATACCATGCTGATTTTCTGAATGCACTGGGCCTAGATAATACTGCTAAGATACAAATTCACGTGGGGGGCGTTTATGGTGATAAAAATTCTGCAATTAAAAGATTCATAAATACATTTGGAATTACTTCTAACAAAATTAAATCCCGATTAGCAATAGAAAATGATGATTATCATTATACTGTTAAAGACTGCTTGAAAATAAATATAGATACAAAGATTCCAATAATTCTTGATAACTTACATTTGGAATGTTTGAATGATGGTGAATCATTGATTGAAGCGTATGATATGATTAAAGACACGTGGAGTGAAGAAGATGGAATTCCTATGCTGGACTACAGCAGTCAGCAAAAAGATGCAAGAATTGGAAAACATACTGAACATTTGGATTCTGATCATTTTAAAAAATTCATTGATGTCATGCACAATCAAGAATTTGACTTGATGTTTGAAATTAAGGATAAAGAAAAAAGTGTACTTGAAGCTCACAAGATAATGAGGTTTATTAGTTAGGCACTATTTTATAGTTATTATATAGTTGATTATGCACTATGGAATATAACTTAGGCCCTATGAGACAAAAAATGGAAACAAAACATCGCTTCACATCGACGCTAAAAGTCAATCATTCTGTCGAACGTTTGTTTAGTTGGCACGAGAATCCTGGAGCCTACGAACGTCTGACTCCTCCTTTTGAACCAGTTGCTGTAAAATATCGCAAAGGCAATATAGATGGAGGTGAAGTACACATCAAAATTCCCTTTATTCCCTTAATATGGGTTGCAAAGCATCATTCCTACAAAAAAAATGTCCAATTTATGGAAGATCAAGCTAGCGGGCCATTTGTAGGGCCATTGCCCTTTTGGAATGGATCTTGGCACCATGAACATTTATTTGATAAAGTAGATGAAAATACTTCAGTATTAACTGATGATATTGCCTATGATTTCCCAATGGATCCCTTTGGCTCAATATTTGGTGGATGGTATACAACTAAACGTCTAAAACAAATGTTTGCATATCGTAGGCATGTAACAAAAAATGATTTAGATGCTCAAGCAAAATATGAAGGCAGACCTTTAGATATCGCAGTTACGGGAGGTTCTGGTTTAGTTGGGTCTGGACTAATGCCATATCTAACTACTGCAGGACACAAAGTAGAAAACATTGTCCGTGGTCGACCAAAAAAAGGACAACTATGCTGGAATATTAACAAAGGAACAATAAGTAGTCTGGAAGGAAAAGATGCTGTGGTCCACTTAGCTGGTGAACCTATAAACAAACCACTTGGTGGAAAAATACCAATACCGTGGACTGAATGGAAACGAAAAGAAATACTTGAGAGTAGGGTGGAGGGTACTAGATTAATCGCCGAACACTTAGCATCACTAAACAAAAAACCTAAAGTTTTAGTTTGTGCTTCAGCCATTGGATACTATGGAGACAGGGGAGAGGAGTTACTATCTGAAAATGCAGAAAAAGGCTCTGACTATTTTTCACACGTAGTTAGTGAATGGGAAGCTGCAGCTAAACCTGCAATCGATGCTGGAATTCGAGTCGTATTCCTTCGATTGGCTCCAGTCATGTCTCCACTGGGTGGAGCTTTACAAGTACTTTCACTACCTGCTATGTTAGGTTCAAGCCCGCCTGTTGCTGGAGGTAAACAATGGTGGTCATGGGTATCTATAGATGATGCAATTGGTAGCATCTATCATTCAATTATTACTGAAACGCTTTCTGGAGCTGTGAATGTCGCATCTCCTAACCCAGTTAGACAAAAAGAATGGGCCTCGACTCTTGCAAAAGTCTTCTGGGGAAGGTTAGGTAAGCTAACTACATTGATTCCAATTCCTGGATTTGTACTGAAAACATTTTTAGGTGAATTTGGTGATGTCCTTGCTTTATCTAGTATCAAAGCCGATTCATCTAAACTAATTGATTCGGGATACAAATTTAGATTTAATAACTTAGAAGATTGCTTTAGGCACTTACTGGGAAAAAGACTGGAGGAAGATCTCTAGTGAAGAATATCGTGGTTATTGGGGCTGGATATGGTGGCCTTACTGCCTCTGCCTTGCTAGCTAAGCAAGGTCATAACGTAACTGTAATAGAAAAGAACGAGCAGCCTGGAGGGAAGGCTAGTCTTATGAAAAAAGACGGTTTTGCTTTTGACATGGGGCCTTCTTGGTATATGTGGCCTCAAGTTTTCGAAGATTTTTTCTCTGTATTTGGAATGGATGCCTCAAAAGAACTCGAGCTTGAACAACTCGACCCATCTTATCGTGTTTTCTTTAGTGATGGAGATATCATTGATGTTTCCAGTGACATAAACAAGAATTATCAAATTTTTGAGGAATTGGAAGAAAATGGTGCTGAGAAATTACGCCAATATCTGGATGTCTGCAAGAAACAATATGATATTGCAATGAATGGATTTGTTTATCGCAGTTATAACTCAATTTTTGATTTCTTTACACCAAAGATGATAGTGAATGGATTACGATTGAAAGCTTTTTCTAATTTTCACAAAGGTGTTAAGAAATATTTTAAGAATCCAAAAGCTCAAAAATTATTAGAGTGGATTACTGTGTTCTTGGGTGGAGATCCGCGAAATGTGCCTGCAATGTATTGTATGATGTCTTACTTGGACCATCATCATGGAATTTACTATCCCAAAGGTGGAATGAATGGACTTGCAAAGAAAATGTATGAAATTGCTGTTGATAATGGTGTAGAATTCAAATTTGATGAACCTGTGACTAAGATTGATGTTAAAAATAAGAACGCTAGTAAAGTTATTACTGAAAAAGAACAATACGATGCCGATTTGGTGATAAATAATGCAGATTATCACCACGGTGAAACTGTTTTATTGGATAATAAGCACCAAACATACAATGAAAAATATTGGAATAAGAAAACAATGGCTGTCTCTATGCATCTAGCTTACTTGGGAATCAACAAAAAAGTAAAAGGTTTAACGCACCACAATTATTTCCTAGAAACTGAATGGGAAGAGCATTTTGATCAAATCTTTAGAAAACCACAATGGCCAGATAATCCAAATTTTTACGTTTGCTGCCCATCCAAAATAGATGATACTGTAGCGCCAGAAGGTATGGAAAATTTATTCTTCTTAGTTCCAGTTGCATCTGATTTAGAAGATTCAGATGAAATAAGAGAAAAATATTTTGAAAAGGTTATAGACAAATTTGAAAAATGGACTGGAGAAGAAATACGAGATAATATTGTAGTAAAATCTCTCTTTACACATAGAGATTTCAAAGAACGATACAACGCATACAAAGGTACGGGATTAGGTATGGCCCATACATTGTGGCAGACTGCAGTTTTCAGACCTAAGCACAAGAGCTCGAAGGTCAATAATCTATACTATACGGGACAATACAACCACCCTGGTGTTGGAGTCCCAACGACAGTTATCTCTTCACAGATTTTAGTAGAAGAATTAAATAAAAGAGGTGAACTATAATGGCCTACATAAGAACAAAAAAAATCAAAGGAAAAAAATACGCATATCTGGTTGAAAGCCAGTGGGACAAAGAGAAGAAAACTTCTAAGCAAAGAGTAATAGAATATCTAGGATCTCTAGAAAAACTGACTATCGAAGATATTCCAAAGGATTACATTAGTGGTTCTATCAGAAAATTCTTTGTCAAAAATCAAACAAAACTTGATGAAAATGTTGTTGAAGAGCAAAAAAAGCTAGAAAATATACTCTGTAGGTGCTTACTAACTGGAGATGAAGAAATGGCCTTAGAAAATAGTCAGAAATTAGTGGACCTTATTGGACTTCAACGATTCTATGTTGAATCTATTACTTCAATTATGACTGAAACTGGAAAAATGTGGTACAATAAAGAAATCGGAATAGCTCAAGAACACATGGTTACTAACTACATGAAAAAAATTATCCAAATGTATAATCACAAAATAGAGATGAAAGGATTGATTGAAGGGCTGGCTGTAATTTGTAATCCTGAAGGAGATGATCATAATATGTCGAATTTAGTTCTTGAAGGTTTGTTAAAAATTAGAAACTACCGAGTTACTAATATTGGAGGAAATTGGTACATGGGTGAGAAAATGAAAGCAACTAACAAAGCCATCATTGATTTTGCAATACATGCAAGACCAGATATTGTTTTCATTTCTGTAACAATCGCAAGGTATTTGTTTAATGCAAAAATTATTGCCAAAGAACTTGCAAAGGCCCTTCCTGATTCTAAGATTTTTTTAGGAGGGTTGGGAACTCAAGGAATGGTCGATGGAGAATTACAAAAAGGTATAGTACTAGCTGACAAAGATACACTAGATACTTTGAAGGTGTTGTAATTAGGCACTATGTTGGTCCTTTTATATACTAAGTTGTGCACTATATAATTATCTGGAAATAAAATATGGATTCTAAAATACAATTTATGACGGAAAAACCGCTAGATGATCCAGATTTAATCTTCCAGAAAGGTAGTACCACTTATTACAACAGCACTAAACTATTTCCAAGAAAAATTAGAAAAGATGTTACTACGCTGTACAGTTTTGTTAGAATTGCAGATGATTATGTCGACGCAGTTCCACAAGATCTTGAAGGATTTACAAACTTCAAAGATACATATTATGGGGCTCTAAAAGGCGAAGAAACTAGTAATACGGTTATACAGAATTTCATTGAGCTGTCTGAACGTATGAACTTTGAGCAAAAATGGATAGATTCGTTCCTAGAATCAATGGAAATGGATACTTACAAATCTGAATATAATAACTTGGAAGAATTAAACAAGTATCTCTATGGCTCATCGGAAGTTATTGGATTAATGATGAATCGTGTAATGAATCTTGGTGAAGAAGCTGATAAATCAGCTCAATACCTTGGAAAAGCAATGCAATTCATTAATTTCATCAGAGACGTAGATGAAGATTTAGATTTGAATAGAACTTACTTTCCGAAAGATATGTTGGCTAAGTTCGGACTTAACAGCCTAACAAGAGGTGAAGCCCGCCGAAAACCTAAGCAATTTGAAGCATTTGTAAGGTCACAAATTAAAATCTACTTCAAATGGCAAAAGCAAGCTGAAACTGGTTTCGAATTCATACCAAAAAGAATGAGAGTTGCTGTAAAAACAGCTTCAGACATGTATGCATGGACTGCAATGGAAATTTACAACGATCCTTTCGTTGTTTATACTACACAAATTAAACCAAGTAAAGGTCAAGTTCTTTTATCTGGTATAAAAAATCTTGCAAAAATTTACTTGTCTCTTGGGTCAGAACCACGTATTGGAACTCCAGTTATTCAAGGTATTTGAGCTGAAATATACTGTCAGTAAACTATAAAATCAAATCTCCGAATGCATATTTATGATTAGCATAACTAAATCTGCTGCTGAAAAAATAACTGAAGCTGTAAATCAGCAAGATGTTGAAGGTAAATCTCTTCGTGTCGGTGTTTTTCCAGGAGGATGTAGTGGCGGATATCAATATGCTTTAGGTTTTGATGAGGAAAAAGACAACGACTCTTCTTTCGAATCTGAAGGTCTAAAAGTTATTGTTAACTCAGATGATGTCGAAAAGCTCAAAGGAACTGAAATTGATTATATTAAATCCGAAATGGGAGAAGGCTTCAGAGTAAATAATCCCAACCCTGCTCCTGAAGGAGTTAAGGGAGAGTGTGGCTGTGGTTCAGAGAGCAGCTGCTGCTAAATTTAATGGACTCAAGAGATCAAGTTTTTACTTTAGGAATTGCTTTAATCTTTCTATCTTCATCTGTTCTAGTTTATTTTACCGATGATGTTGAAGAAGGACTAATTAACAATCAATCCTATTTTTATCCAGATTTATTTGATAGACATGAATTGGAATGGAATATGTCAGGTACTCATAGCTATCTGTTAGAGAAAGGGCCTTATTCATCGCTAGAAGTACAAGAAGCGTTTATTGATGTAGACACTAGCTCTGTTTGGGAAACTGGACCTTCAAACGCAATTGTTCATCTCTCTTATTGGCTACCAAGTAATACTGAAGCTGGCGATAAAGTGCCAGTTATTGCTATTGTGAGTCCTTATTTTGATTATGGGGGACCAGATGGTGGTGCAAGTACACCAACAAATGTTGTTGGGGCTGCAAGAGGTGAATTTATATTTGAAAATTTTGTTCCTTGGGGATATGCATTTGCTCAAGTTGCTGTATTTGGTACTGAAGAATCTACAGGATGCTTCGATTACAGAGGTCATGGCGAACAATTAGGAATTGATGCTGCAGTTACATGGCTCGGAGAGCAAAATTGGAGTAATGGAAATGTAGGGCTCTATGGTAAATCCTATGAAGGTGCAACTCAATGGGAAGCGGCCTTAGCTGGTAATCCTTATCTCAAGACAATTGTTCCAATTAGTGGAACAACTAGCACAAAGACTTTGTTATTCAAAAATGGAAGTGCAGAAGCTCGCTCACAAGTAATGCATGGCGCTTATTTCATCAACATCGTAGACTTTGATGAATCTGATGCTGATCATATCTGCCCTGATGTGGCTGACGGTTTTACAAGAGGTGAAAGAACTTATCTCGAGCCAAGAGTTGACATTGATTTGGATTATTGGGAGGAAAGGGATTACAGGCAACGTTCCATTGATAACTATCAAGGATCAGTTTATTTTGTACAAGGGCTCCAAGATTGGAATGTTGATTCACATATGATATTTCCACTTTATCAACAGATGAAAAATGCGGGATTTGATGTCAAAGGAATATTTGGGCAATGGGGTCACGACTACCCTGATCAATGGCAAAAACACGATGACATTGACAATAATAATGGAGGAACTGCCTTTCCACAAATGACAAGATGGGACTGGGGACAAGATTTGTTTGAATGGTTCGAATATTATCTACAAGAAAGAGGACCAAAGCCAGACCTAAATGTACAAGTCCAAAGACATGACGGTTTATGGCGAATTGAAGATACTTATCCTTCACAAGACTCTGAAAAAATAGTGCTAGAGAATTTCACTGCCAGTTGTAAAAGCCTTGTTGGGAACTGGTGGCCCCTGGTATTCAATTGCCCTGTCGATGTGACTGCTTTTGTCAACTTAACTCATCCTGGTTTTGATTATGATGTACATATTTCTGGAATGCCTACTTTAGAATTGGATGTTACTGCCTCTGGAGATTTTGGTCAAGTTTTTGCAACACTATATGATGATACTGAGAATGTCAGATTAGGCCATGCCACTATGGATATTCGATATAATGAAGGGGGAGAAGACCCGAGTGGCGTTGTAGTTTCAGGACAATCTGTGACTATGCAAATGGAATTCTTTGCGATTGATGCTTTTCTTCCTGCAGGACATGAACTTAGAATTGACCTGACTGGATCTGGTAAGGATTATCTGCCTCCACCATGCCCTCCAGTTGGACTATGTACCGTTGATTACCAAGCTGCAAAATTAACTTTACCAATATCCAATACTCCTGAAGAACATTACTTTAATGTGCCCTATTGGAATCCTATTGAAGAATGAGAGACACTGCCATCTCTAGTCAACTTTTCTCCGTGGTAACGGTTGCCATTATGGTTAGTAGTTCCTATATGCTTCTGTTTCACAAAGAAGATGAAGCGAACTACGATGCATATGTTCCAGTATGGGCTAGGAATCAACTAAACTATGATACTGAGCAAGCATACAGCTTTGTTCTCGAGCAGGGGCCTTATGAATTACTAGAAACAGACAATGAATTTGGCTCAGTACACGTAATGATTCCCTACGATTTGCCTGAAACTGAAGGTGGGGCTGCAGCAGACCCTCAATGTTTACTGAATTTTGATCCAAACAAATGTCCTCACATAAGTATGGCATATTGGAGGCCAAATGTTCCTGATGGTGTCAAGGTTCCAGTAATAGCTGAATTTGGACCATACTTTGGTGAAACCTCAGCTCAAACACCTGACGTTTCGACGCCTGGAAGTTGGCTAGGCATGGGAATCATACAAAATTTATTACCACATGGTTTTGCTTTCGCACAGGTTTCTGTTACTGGAACTGGAATGTCAAATCATTGTATGGATTTAATGGGATTTGCTGAGCAAGAAGGAATCAATGCTGCAGTAGAATGGCTTGGTACTCAAGAATGGTCAAGTGGTAATGTTGGAATGATTGGAAAATCTTACGATGGTTCTACTCCTTGGCAAGCTGCAATGTATGGTGATGAATACCTGAAAACAATTGTACCTATCTCAGGACTTATTGGTGTTAGAGAATTGATGTGGAAGAATGGTTCTTCAGAGGCTAGAGCTCCATTCATGCACAATGTTGTTTATGGGTCATATGGATATGAAGTTGAAAAGGGCGAGGAAAATTTACAGAATGCTTGTCCAGATTACCTAGCTTCTACTTTACACAGTGGCGAAGCATATACTTTTGGAGGAAATGAATTTGTTGGAAGCTATTGGGATGAAAGATACTTCCTAGACAGAGTCTTAGAAAACTATAGAGGTTCTGTTTACATTGTACAAGGATTTCATGATTGGAATGTAGATCCACATATGGCAGTACCTGTAATCAACACATTAATTGATACAGGAATAGAAGCAAAAGTATTGATGGGACAATGGGATCATGACTATCCAGATAGGCCAGATTATCAAAAACAAAGATCGGATCCCGGAAGAGGTTCTGAAGCTTACCCACAAATGGTTAGATATGATTGGATGCAAGATTTACTGGAGTGGTTTACATATTATCTTCAAGAAAAAGGACCTAAACCTAGCTTGTACCTTGAAATTCAAAATAATAGAGGAGAATGGAGAGTCGAAGACAGGTATCCTGCCTCTGATTCAACAACTATTGAGATGGCTCTAGGAAGTGCTGATTTAGTCCATACAAGCAATGGAAACACAATCACTCCACTTGCCGATGATTACGTCGTCTTTGAAACACCTACATTCAATCAGACTTTGCGATTTGGGGGATTGCCACAATTACACGTTGATGTTACTCTAAGTGGTTCTGGTGGGTCTGTATATGCCCTAATGGAAGATTGTGATGCAGATGATGTATGTATACACATAGGTCATGCTACAATGGACTTGAGATACCATGCTGGTGGAACTGAATACAATGTTCTTTCCCCTGGACAAACTGTTAATGCAAAAATGGAATTTTTTGCAATGGATGTGTTAATTCCAGAAGGACACAAAATACGTCTCTCATTAACTGATATTGGTGATGATTATTTGCCACCAAGTAATGCAGCTCCTGTTGAAATTGGAATAAATGGAAATAGTATTCTAAGATTACACGAAATTAATTTAGAAGAAAAAATCGTATTTGAGCCACCTGTGTGTACTCATGTTGATTGCTTGGAAGAATAAAACTATATAATACACCAAATGAATATACAAATGGTGTAGGTCATAATGGAGCAAAATAAAGTACTAAGTGTCAGCGTTACTGCTCTTTTCTTATTGACCTCTATTGCAGGATGTCTTGGAAATGAGAACGAAGAAAAACTATCTGCTGAAGACATTGCTGTCTCACCCGAAGTAATGATTGCAGGAGAATTCCAACCTATTGTAATAACTGTCAAAAAAGATATGTCAGTTTTCATACCAAATTTAGTTGTTGATCCTGTTTCAATGTATGTTCAAAATGGTACTGTTTTAGATCTTAATGCTGGTGAAACTGTACAGTTAATGACTATGGCGCCGCCTAGAATCAATTCTGCCTTTGTCTTTTTGGCAGATTACGGAACTCAAATATGGCCAATTAGATTACCAAGTGAAAGCTGGGAAGATTGGGTTAATAGAGGTGGATTCAAAGAAAATGAAATAAATGTTATGAGAGTAGAGCCTGCAGAATATGCCTCATTAGATACTCTGAATAATACCGAAGAGCAAGGCGCAAATATTATTCCGATTCGATTACCAATAGAAAGACAAGTCTCTGCAGCATATACTGTGGATGAAGGTGCATTATTCTCAACTGGATTTGTCAATGGAAGGACCGTTTACAATAGTATATCACGTATTTCTGATGAAACTCCAGATATCTTAGATCCTGCTGATGGTGCTGTTGGATATCTAGATCGATGGGCTGGGCAAGGAAATTTAGCTTACGAAGATGCAGCCCAATTTTTAATTGCTGAAATGACTGCATATGGACTTAGGGTAGAAGTTCAGAGATTCCAAATAACAGATGTACTCGGAAATGTTAATCCGGAAGCTTACAATGTATGTGGATTCCGAGATGGTACCTTGTATCCAAATGAGTGGTTAGTCTTCGGAGCACATTTTGATATTGCTCCTCCGGCAAATGTAGGGCTGGTAGACCCTCACATAACTGGATCTAGAACATATGGAACTAGAGTTGGAGCTTACGACAATACTGCAGGAACATCTATGGTGCTTGCTGCGGGAGAAGCAATGGCTAACATGCCATATGATACTCGAAGAACAATGGTCTATTGCTTGTGGTCAGGAGAAGAAGGTGGCTTACGTGGGAGTGATTACTGGACAGACACACTAGCTGACAGATATCCTGATGTTACCGTTATGAATTACATCAATTTAGATATGGCTGGAGTTAACTGGCCAGGGGGTGGTGGTGCTCCTTGTGGTGATGAGCACGGAGGTGGTGATGGAGGTTGTGATCCAGATCCTCAACCGGACCCTGATGGATACCCTAAAGATAGTGAAGTCTGGCCAATGAGAATTTACATTGGCCCTTCTCTTAACTACAATAAAGTTGACCAACCTGATCTTGTGTACCTCAGTCAGTGGATCGGGGCTGATGCAATAAATGTTTCAATGCAGCAAGATATCTTAGTTGGAGCTGATAATAACTCAGAAGAAACATGGAAGTATGATGTTTGGGTTGAACAAGATAGGCCTGAGATAATAATTTACGAAGACACGACTGCACGAAGTGATCATGCTTCATTTCAAAATAATCTGGATACTATAACTCTTGGATTCGGTGGACTAGTCGATGGTTACTGGTGCTATCACCAAACCTGCGATACTGTAGAAGAAATGGTAGATTGGATGGATAACCAAGCTAGAGGTTATGGGAACAATGCTACCGGCGTAAACAACTTGGTAAACTCACTAGATATGATTACGTGGTGGGCTGCCTACAGCTTTTTCCATATGGATGAAAAACCTATTGTAAATGCTTACTTGGATTAGATAAAATATTTATAAGTAGTTGATTATAACATAGTATGAGTAAAACTTACTTATTTGCAGTATTTTTACTGGCCGCATCCTTCACTGGATGTGTAGAGGATGCTGCTGAACCTGAGAGTGATTTTTCTTTAGAAGCTTCCATAAATGACTTATTTAACTCAATAAACAATAAAGACTTTCTTAGTTATTGTAGCTATTTAGCATATAACATAGTTGAGGTGGAGAATATCATTGTTCTTGCTAATTCCACTGAACTAGAAAAATGTGCTGCGGAAATGGAAGAGACTGATGATTATCAACAAAAGGTTACATTTAGCAATTACACTGAAGAAAATTTAGATTATAGGGTTGCAAATAATTCCGGTTTCGTTTATTCTGTAACAATTACAATTGAAACTTGTGAAAGAGAAGATGAATTTGAGCCTTGGGATTGTAGCAACCCTCATAATGGTGAAATGGAGCTATTGTGGGTTCAAATCGGTAAAAAATGGATATGGTGGATGGAAAATTACTGGAGTAGTGATCCAATTGCAACGTTCTGGGTAGAAGAGAGTAGCAGTGGAGTATATCACATAGACGTGATTAAGGTCAGTAAGCAAGAGGACTTAGAAGATTTTTCTTTCTTCTTGAAAGATGACAGTGGTTTAACCTACGTTGGCGGTAACGGCTTCGGCGAAGTCGCTATGCAGGGAATCAATGGAAAAGCGCACGGTATTGACACCAGTTATACTGGTGACAATGAAACATTGAAGGAGAGAGCACAAATCGTAAAGGATGATGACGGATCTGAGTATCCAGTTCATTTCTCTGACAATGATCGTGATGGCAAACTGTCTGCCGGAGACCAATTCATGGTCTATGGTTCAGGCAATGCAGCTAACGGACCAGCTGACGACAACTGGAAATTAGATATCCAATATGATATAACTGGCAACATCATTGGTTCAGCTAAGTTACTATAAGTCGAGAATTGAAACTCTAAATTATTACAAATATGGGTAAATCTAAATAAAACTAGTATAGTCCTCTAAACTTTTCTTAGTAATATTAGGAACCCTAGCATCATCAGAAGGAAAGCCTGTGACAAGAATAAGGAAAGTTCGCTCATTCTTGCCTCTCTTTAGAATCTTACGAAGAAAATTCATAGGACTTGGCGTATGTGTCAAAGTTGCTAGACCTGCATTGTGAAGTGCTGTAATCAATATTCCGGTTGCTATTCCCACAGATTCTGAAACGTAATAATTGTTAATTTTCTCTCCGTCACTATCTAAGCCATGAACTTCGGAAAAGATTACAATCAAATAAGGTGCAACCTCTAGGAAAGGTTTGTTTTCATCTGTACCAAGTGGTTCTAATGCTTCTAACCATTCATCTGGAGCCCTACCGCTGTAAAATTTCTTTTCTTCTTCTTCTGCTGCATGCCTTATTTGCTTTTTAATTTCTTGATTACTTATTACTGAAAAATGCCAAGGTTGACGATTAGCTCCACTAGGTGCAGTTCCTGCAGCTTTCAAACAATTCTCAATGATTTCTTTAGGAACTGGTTTATCTGAAAAGTGGCGTATTGTCCGCCTTCTTTGAATATTACTAAGAAAATCCTCTGACCTTCTTTGCATTTCTTCTATTGGATAAGATTTGTAACTTGAAAAAGGAATAAAATCGTCTTTGTCCACAAATGAAACTAAATTTTTTGGATAAAAGACTTTGTATTGCCTGTTCAATAAGCAATTGTGACCAATACAATCGAATGGAGTGATTTTACAAAGATTGACATGAGAGTCGGGCGAATTGTGGATGTAAACGACTTTCCTGAAGCAAGAAATCCCTCATACATCCTGAACGTTGATTTTGGTCCATTGGGAACTAAGAAAACTTCAGCTCAAGTTACAAATTACAAAAAAGAAGATTTGCTAGATAGACTTGTTGTGGCTGTATTCAATTTTCCTCCTAAGCAAATCGGACCTTTCATGTCTGAGGTTTTAGTTCTTGGAGCTGTAGAAAGTGATGGGACCGTTCGCCTTTTGAAACCAGACCCTGATTGTGAATTAGGAAGTCGTGTTGCATGAAGCATTATTTTGACCTCACAAGGCCTGGAAATGCCGTTTTAACAGCAATCGCTGTTATTGCTGGTGGATTCATTGCCATAGGTCCTGACATTATTGATTTTCAAAAGGAAATGATTATTTGTTGTATTTCGGCTATGATGCTCGTTGGTGGTGGAAATGCACTTAATGACTATAATGATCGAGAGTCTGACAAACAAAATCACCCTGAAAGGCCTATACCTTCTGGAAAAATTTCTGCTGATACTGCCTTGACATTTGCTCAAACGCTACTTGGATTAGGTTTAGTTATACTACTGATAACTCTGGATAACAAAATGCCCTTTGTTATAGCATTTATTGGAATGGTAACATTAGTTGCTTACGAAGGTAGACTCAAGGCTACAGGAATCTCAGGTAATATTGCCGTTGGTTTCATGTCTGGTGCTGTTTTCCTTTATGCAGGAATGGCTGTAGCCAATCCTGGACCTACTCTGTGGCTTTTTGGACTGGCTTTCCTTGCCACTATTTCACGAGAAATTATTAAAGATATTCAAGATCTAGAAGGAGATAAGGATCGATTTACATTGCCTGCTAGGATAGGGATTGATGCTTCTTTGAATATAGCAATTGGGATTTTGATAATTGCTATTTTATTGAGTTATACAGCAATAAATTTATTTGAGAATATGGCATTGAATGTGTATATCGCTGGCATAAGTTTAGCAAATGGAGTTATGGCATTTGGTCTTTACAATGCAAAACAAGAAGATTATTTTATGGGACAAAAGAACATCAAACAAGGCATGGGGATTGCAATGCTAGCCTTTATTGTGACTGCAGCCCTTTAGATATATTAATATATGTGCATTTATACATATATTAATGAACGTTAAGATTTTCAAAGCTTTGGGAAATGAGGCCAGGTTGAAAATTGTTCAAACATTATTGGTCAAAGAACACAACGTCACTGATCTAACTTCAATTATTAAGAAAGATCAAACTACTATCTCTAGACATCTACTAACTTTGACTAATGCAAAAATAATAAAATCAAAAAGAAACGGTAGAAATATTTTCTATAGCATATTTGATAGGCAAATGAAAAAATGGCTCTTGAGAGCCTTAGCACTCCAAAAAAAAAATAACAAACCAGATGCTTTGAGAAGCAAAATTGAAAATTATCTAATCAAACAGGAGACTCATGGATAGCGATACTGAAGAAATAATTGAAGAAAGGATGGAAAGACTGAAGCTCCTCAGTCAAAGATTGGATGATTCAATAACTATACCTGGTACAAAATACAAAATTGGAGTGGATCCGATAATTGGTTTAATACCTGGAGGCGGCGATGTCTTTGGAGCCATTCTTTCAATTTACATTATGTATTCAGGAATTAGGATAGGGGTACCAAGAGCTACTGTGAATAAGATGTTCAAAAATATTTTACTGGAATTCATTATAGGTTGTATACCTATTGTTGGGGACTTGTTTGATATCGTTTGGAAATCAAATCAAAGAAATGTAAAGTTAATTGAAGAATCTATGACTCCTGAAGAAGACAGTGAATTCAGAGGATATATTATCATTTTAACACTGATTACAATAATGATTACAATTGTAATTGGTGCAATAACTATCCTAAGTTAACGGTGAATGTGCTACAATCCTTGAAAAAAAGAGAGTGTGGCTACTATTCAAAAGACGAAAAAATGCTTTTGTTACTTGATTTATGCTTTGCCTAGAATTCGGTACATTCCGGTGCCACAGGTTCCGCATGATCCCTTCATTGCCTTGCGACCATTCTTCATTGTGACTTCTTCTCCGTTACCTATTTCTCTTTTGGCTTTGCACTTTACGCAGTATCCTTCCATGCTTATACATCGAGGGAGACACCTTATAAAGCAAACGGCTGGCGAAGATAGTATATAAAGATTACTATCCTATTATTTTTCTATTATTTTTCTATTATTTTTCTATTATCTAATTGAGATTATCATTTGGGCTGGCAATTTGTTTTAGTACATGTTGGAAGATTACTACAAAAGCAAAGACTGTTGCTGTAACTAGGGCAATCATCGATCCACTTCCAGTCTCTAGTTCTGCTGAAAAGTAAAGGCCTAGTATTACTGAAGTTAGACCGAATATTTGAGCCCAAATTAAACAAGAACGAAAACTATTGCCAACCAGCTGAGCTGTGGCTGAAGGTGTAACTAGTAAGGCTGTAACTAACAAAGCTCCCATCACTTGAACCATACTAACAACAATAGATGCTGTAACAATACTGAAAACGAGACCTATAGCTCTTACAGGAATTCCTTGAACTTGAGCAGTAAGTGGATCAATACTACACACAAGTAATACTTTTTGCATAACTGTAAGAAAAATAATTGAAGTAATAGAAACAATACAAATCAAATCAAAGCTTTTTTCATCTATTAGTAATAAACTACCAAATAAATATCCTTCAATATCATTTTGTATGCCGCCACCCCAAATTCGTAATACGACAAGACCTAATGCTAACATCCCAGTTAAAAAAATAGCAATTGAGGCGTCACCTGTTAGTATTTGTCTTACCTGCATTTCATGAATCAAAATTGCCGAAATGATGCTCAAGGATAAAGCATACCATAGAGGAGTTGTAGAACCTAAAACTATCGCTATAGCAACGCCACCAAATGACACATGAGCCAAACCATCACCAATAAGAGCTAGGTTTCTCATAAGCAAGAATAAACCGAGAAAACCTGCTACTATCGTTACCATTAATGCTGCAATTAATGAACGTTGAAGCATTTCCATAGTAAAGAAATAAGGGAATATCTCTCCAGGCATTAGGGGTGCTATGAACTCTAAAAAGGGTGCGATAAATTTCAAGATTATATTACCAATACCCATTATTCTTCCCCCATATTCTCTAGTTGGTAAAGGGTTTTTTCTGAATGATTACTCTCATGAACGGGCTCAATTCCACGCAAATTAGCTAGATCTGCCAAATCTGGAAAACAATCAGCCGCTCCGTCATATCTAATTCTCTCTTCAAGAAATATCATCCTGTGGGATGCTTGTTGAATTGCTGCGATATCATGAGAAATCATCAAAATGGTTTTTTGAGCTTCGTGGCAAAGATTATCTAAAAATTTTAGTAGAGTATTTCTTGATTCACGGTCAATACCTACAAGTGGTTCATCAAGTAAAATAAATTCAGCTTTTGAAGCCAAAACACGAGCAATGACTGCCCTTTGCCGCTGACCTCCGGAAAGATTAGAAATATTTCTGTTTTCTACAGATTTTAATCCTGCCAACTCTATGGCCTGATTAACCTGCCCATTCTGCTCACTACTAAATGGCCAGAACATGTTATCTGTATTCAAGGTACCTAATTGAACTAGTTCTCTGACTGTAAGTTTGATATTTTTGGGAATGTTGGATGCATGTTGAGATACCCAACCTAATTTTCTAAATGTAGCACTTGATGGTTTTGTATGTCCATACAACTCAATGCTTCCCTTTCTAGATTTTAAGATTCCTAGAATAGTGAGGAGGAGTGTAGTTTTACCTCCTCCATTTGGACCTACGAGCCCAACAAACTCGCCTTGGTTGATAGTTAAGCAAACATCTTCCAAAACCAATCTACCTGATCGATTAACTGATAGTTTATCTACCTTCAACGGCGGGATTTTGGAAGTTTCCATCAAATTATGCTAGACTATATTCTAAAATTATTTAAGAATATTTCTTAGCGTCTTCTTTTGAAAGAATTCTGAACATTTTATGTGTTTCGCCGTCAATTGTGACTGAAGCTTTAGCTGCAGGCCTTCCATTTTTCATAGTAACTACTTGAAAATCTTTCTCTTCAACATCAACTGACTTTTTTAGTTTTACATTATAGAATTGCATTTTATACCTCCTTTATTTTTTTTAATAAACTCAACATCCCATTCCCTTAACAAGACTTGCAAGATTTTTAGCCATTAATGTAAGGTAATTGTCGTTGCTATCTTTAGGTGGGAGTTCCATAGTATACAATATTTCTACTTCCACTCCGGTTTCATCAACGATAGCAGCCACTGCACTCTGGTCTGTATATTCTTCAACATACAAGACAGTGATGTCATCTTCTTTAATTTGCTCAACAACCTCTGCAATGTCTTCTACTGACGGTTCGCCTTCTGGATCAAGTCCATGAACTGTCAAAATATCAATATCATACTTCTGAGCGATGTATGCATAGGCATTGTGATTTGCAACAATTTTCTTGTTAGTAGTACAACTACCGCCTGTGCCAAATGCTTCAGTGAAAGCAACATCCAACAAGTCTAATTGAGCGCCATATGCTTTTGCATTTGCTTTGAAGTCAGCTTCTCCTGCTGGGAAGGTTATTACTAAAGCATCCAAAACAACATTCATTTGTGCCTTGAAAGCCTGTGGATTGAGCCAACTGTGTGGATCATATTCGAAAGCCTCTTCATCACCATCTGCAACTATTTCACCATCTTCATCTGAATGAACATCACCATGGTCATGATCGTCGTGGCCATCGTGTCCATCTTCATCACCGTGATCATCATGGCCGTGGTCATCATGAGCATCTTCACCCATCAGAATAAAGAATTCAAGGCCCATTGGTAAAGCAAATCCATAATCACCTTCTTCTTCTATGTGTAGAGTTGCGAAAGCTGCATTGTGGTCATCTCCCATTTCCATCATCATTTCAAGTTCTGAAGCATCAATGTATCCATCACTGTTTGCATCAAAAATATTGAACATGATTTCCATCCCTTCAGTCTCATTGTGGCCGTCATGATTTCCGTGATCATCATGCCCATCATCCATAGTTTCCATAAAAATGACAAATTCACTCATTGACAGATTCCCATCCTCATCATCATCAAAGACCGAGATCATTATTTGAGTCGTTGCCGATTCTAAATCATCTTCAAGATGTTCTATTTCCTCAATGAAATTCGCAAGTTCATCTACGCTCAAGAGTGTGTCGCCATCACTATCAGATTGATTGAAACTCTGCATCAACAAATCTGCAACGTATTCTTCCATTGCTTCTTCAATAGGATTATGGCGTTCACATTCCCAAGAGGAATTCGCAAGTTCTGTACATTCTTCTTCATCATAACCATCACTCATGGTGATGTTTCCGTCTGCGTCTAACCAATCATTCATCCAGCATTCGTAATAACCATCATGAGGGTCAGTAGAAACTGTACAACTGTCATAGATTTTTGACTCATGTTCATCATCACCGTGGTCATCATGGTCATTACTTGTCCAACCAGCCCAGAATTCACCCCATGAAATGTGACTATCGTTGTTTGAATCAAAACTCTGTAATGCAAGTTCAGGGGTCATTTCATCATCATGGTCCTCACCGTGGCCATCACCATGGTCATCGTCATCTCCGTGGTCATCATGCCCATCTTCGTCTCCATGGCCGTGGTCATGGTGAGCGTGGCCACCAAGCATCTTTAGAATTGCCATATTGAAATCTGGGTGATCTTCATGTTCGAATTCAAGCGTATATTCACCTTCCTCAAGATGGAAAATTGAAATTACTGAATCTACAGGGCAACCAAACATAACTGGATTTTCAATGGTTTTCTCGGGCTTTCCGTGATTGTGGCCTTCGTGACCGTCGCCATGATCATCGTGGTCGTCGTGTCCATCATGGTCATCATGGTCATGATCGTCTTCCTCATCATGGTTATGATTGTCCTCATCTCCATGGTCATCTTCGTCTCCATGGTCATCTTCGTCTCCATGGTCATGAGCATCTTCATCTCCGTGATCATCATGCTCTTCTTCAGGGAAGGAAAGTTTGTGAGCCATGTGCTCTGCATGAAGTTCTGGGAAAGTCTCATCGCCATCTACTAAAGTTGTAGCTTCATACGGACCTTCAGAAAGGAGCTCACAAAGTTCTGTAACTAACATGGACTCATAATCAAGTGCATATTCACCTGAAGGCATTGCATGAGTTTGTATCGCATCAGGAGCATCGCTGCCCAAGGAAGATATTGTTGAATCTACCCACGGTTCAAGGTTTAAACCGTGATAAAAGAATAAATCTGTATTCTGCTTCTGCAGTCTAATTAAATCTGAGGCTGATGGTTCATAATCATGTACTGGAACGTTAGATGGGCTGATAATTTCAACTGTGATTGACTCTCCTCCAACTGCAGATACAAGTTGTTCAACATGATAAGTTGAAGCCATGACATTACCTAAAATGACAGGAGCTGCTGACTCATTTGTTTCGTCATTTGTTTCGTCATTTGTAGTTGTGTCTATTGTAGTATCATCTGTTTCAGTAACAGTTTCCTCTTCTGTATCTATGCAACCTACAAAACAGGAAAAAACCATAATTATTGCAAAAGTTACAGATAAAGCTTGGGAATTCACCTAACAGCACCCCAATGTACAATCGCAATCTACATCTGAACTATGTTTGTGATTGTGTTCACATTCTGGATAAAGGGAATCAATAGCTCCTTCATTCAAAGACCAATTCAATAAGTCTGAAATCAATTGAGAACGGCTTATCCCATCTATATTTGCTTTCCATCCATCTAATTGTTGAACTAGAGAGACTGGAAGATCTGCTGAAACCTTTGACAAGGCATACCTTGAGCGTCGAGACATAACGTGCACTTTTAGACAGTGTATAAAAAGATTAGTATTCTATTAGTATTCTATTATTTTCTTATTATTTGAAGCTAAAATGTAATAAAGGGTGAGCTAAAATGGAGCTTAATGAATGAAAATACAATGCAAATTATTGCAGCTTTGGTGATTGTCAATCTAGTCGCTTGGGGAGGCTATGTTGCTCTAGATGATGATCCTGAAATTGTTTACAAATATAGAGAACCTATCGCAGAAAGTGCTAACGTAACAGTGACTATTGACTTTGGAAATCTCAGCTCTAATTCAACTACCTTTTTCGAAAGTACTTTTAACAATACTAATGTGACTTCTATGACTTTCGAGAATGTCTTTGTGAAAAATGATACTTCAGCTTATGCAGCTACAATCCTAGCTTCACAGACTGGTGGATTCTCAATTGATGTTACTTGGTACTCTTTCGGGCCTTACATCCACACAATAGATGGAGTTTCTGACAGTGGATATTATTGGGGACTTTATCACAATGGTGAATACTCTATGATTGGTGCCGGAGATTTGCAGCTTCAAGATGATGATGTAGTATTGTGGAAAGTTGAAGAAGCTACTTGGTAGACTATTCTCTAGTCATACCGCGCTGCTCTGCCATTGACTTAAGGACTCTGTTTTCTTTTTGAAGTGTCTTAATATTCTTTTTAGAATGTGTAACAAGGTTACGTAAAGTCAGCAAGCCAACAACGTCATCATCATCTACAACTGGCATTCTTTTGATATTCTCTTTTTCAAATTTTCTCAACGCTTTCTCGTAAGTTGTGTCTACATCTATTGAGATTATAGGTTTCGTCATGAAGTCTTTTGCCTTCACTTCTTTACAATCAAAATTTCCTTTCTTTACTAAATCTGCGAAACCGCGTTCTGTAATTATTCCAACTGGTTCTTTTTTGTCTAAAACAATAAGACATCCGACCCTTTCCTTAGTCATTTTAACTGCACATTGTTGAGCAGATGTCGTTGACCGAACGGTCATAACATCTTTATGCATTATTTGAGAAATTGTTGTCTTTTTCATCTAGTATAGCTATCCCAGCTTAAGTTACCTAAATCTTCTTCTGATAAATACCTTTGTGTGTTTATTACCATAAAATGAAGTTTGGAAGGCATATTCTTATATTCTGTGAATATTTCGAAATATATGTTTTCAAAGAGTGCAAACTCAATGCTAGTTGCTCTCCTGATGACCTTAGTAATCTTTACTGGTTGTATAGAAGAGGCTGAAGAAATAGAAGAAAATTTGTCTGAAGAAGTTAA
>JBJLBY010000046.1:0-5257 GCA_045567975.1 Candidatus Poseidoniales archaeon
TTACAGAATACTTGCCGTTGCACATATTCCATATGTGTGTAGTATATTTGTCAAGAGGTCTCCGAACTATGTCTGGACCGCCTATTCTTTCATGAAACCATTTTTCAAGACGGCCAAAGTTTTTAGGATATGTTATTACGGCCAAACCTTCTTCATAAATACATTCAATTTTAGAGTCAGGGTTTTTTGAGGGTTTACTACGTAATATTTGTTCCTTATTCATAATTTTTCCATTCCGATAATCATTACAGCTAAAGTTGCAGCACCACCTATTGCAGCATATCTAACTGCTAATTTTGGATCTTCCCAAACAAATCTTGAAATCCATACCAACCATCCACATGATAATGCAATTGCGAGCATTACTGCAAAAATAATAGTCCACATATTCACAACTTGTTATTGATAGGTGTTAATTAGTGGTAGCCCCGCCAGGATTCGAACCTGGGTCTTGGGATCCAGAGTCCCAAATGATGGACCACTACACTACGGGGCTTCGTATGTCTGCGCAGTATATGGTGCATAAATAATCAGTGTTAAGTGCTTTTTTATTCTTCGTAGAAACCATCATCATCAAAATTTATTTCAGTTTCTTCATCTTTTGCATTAAAATCTAGTTTTTCGGGAAAGTATCTCAGAATTACTACATCATCTAAGTCTTGGACCCATCTATAAGGTATAATTATGTTAGCTCCGTCTTTAACTAAATCTGGCGTGGTTCCAGTAATTAGCAATGCCGAAACTACTTTCTGAGTTGTGTCTAGTAATAAGTCATGAACAACCCCTAATCTTTTTCCTTTGCGAGTATAAACTGTCAACCCGGATAGTCTTGATGCTTCGTTTAACACATAGTCCTATCCGGTCAGCATATAATTGTTTTACGCTGACCATTTTTTTATTTTTTTACAATAATAGATTATAAATAGAGCCCAAAAATGAATCGCATGCATGGGTAGGGTAAGACCAACATACATTAAACGCGTAGCAATTGAACTAGTTAGAAATCATTCTGAACGGTTTACGGATGATTTTGACCATAATAAGGCAGTTGTTGATGAATTGACGGATGCAAGCAGTTTGACTATGCGTAACCGTATTACTGGTTATGTTACACGATATAGAAAACAGGGTCAAGTTTGAGCCACTATGATGTTGTTGTAGAAGGTGCAGGTCCTGCAGGAGCTACAGCAGCATATTATTTGGCAAAAGAAGGTCGTAAAGTTGCACTTGTAGACAGAGCAAAATTTCCTCGAGAGAAAGCTTGCGGTGGAGGGCTTTGCGTTCATATTGAGGAATTTGATCATATAATATCTAATTGGAACGATTTTCTTGAATCGAAGTGTTTGAGAGGCATTGTTTATGGGCCTGATTTTATGCCTGTAGATTATGTTAGCGAAAAGCCTTTTTTTTACAATATTCGAAGATTACAGTTTGACAACAAACTAGTTGAATATGCTGTTGCCGAGGGTGCAGAGTTGCATCAAGGTGTCGCTGTAAAAGGATTTGAAGTTAATGATGACAAAGTAATTACTACTCTTAGAAACGGAGTGAAGCTTACTAGTGAAGTGATTATTGGGGCTGGAGGTTCTTCAGATATGGTTTCAAGAAGAATCAGAGAGATAGAGAATATGCCTAAGATATGGAAAGACTCAGATATAGCTATGGCACTGTATTTTGAAGTTGATGTTGGCCGTGAATTTATGGACCGAGTCTATGGGGAGGAACGTATTTCTATGGCTCATATAAAATATCAGAATTTAGACGGTTATGGTTGGTCATTTTCTAAAGACACAGTTCTAAATGTTGGGATTGGTTGTCCACGCTCAGTCATAAAAAAGCTGAAGAAAGAGGGTAATGGTTGGGATGAAAGACAGTATCTGTTAGATTATGTTGAAACTTTGAAAGAGCAAGGATGGTTCCCTAAGGATATTGAAGTGACACGTAAAATGGTTTCAGGAGCTAATATTCCAGTCGGAATGGGTATGAAGTGTACTGTAGGAGACCGTATGCTTGTTGTAGGAGATGCAGGAGGTTTTGTTTCACCATTATCTGGGGAAGGATTGTATTATGCACTTGACTCTGGAAGAATGGCAGCAGAGTCCATAAACCAAATTTTTGATAATGGTAATTTTGACAAAGAATCCTTAATGCTTTACCATAGGGCGTGGAGTGATAAATGGGGCGATGATTTGGAATGGCTTAAAGTTGGTTGGAATTTGTTAATGGTTATGCCAAATAATCTGATAAAATACGCAGCTTTGGATGAGGAAACCAAGGAATTTTTCACACACATGTTTGTAGGATCAATGCCAGCAGCTCAAATTAAGAACAAAGTACTTGCACTAATAGGTAAAGGTGTTTTGAAACATGATTTCTTGAGTATGCTTTCAGGTGAAAAAGAAAAGGTCCCATCAATTACTAATTAATTTCTAGGGAAAGGTTATAAGAAGGAAGTCATAGCATATAGATTATGCAATCTGGTGCATCTGCAGCAGCAATACCTGAAGATGATGATTGGGATGAAGATTGGGAAGAGGATGAATACGAAGATTCTACAGTTTCTTTCCTATCAGGTATGTCTGTAGCCACTAAAATGAAGATGGCTGGTGGCGCAGCTTTTGTAATCCTTATTCTCCTCTCTTCCATGATTTTCACAAATTTTGGTTTTTACTCAGGAGCTGGTAACCTTTCAGTGTTAATTGATGTAAATGAGGGCAAAGATCCTGGAGATAGAACTCTTGACGCTAATATCCTAGCAACATCTCCTGCTTTTGGTATGTTGAAGACTGAGGGGGAATATCAGATATCCTTTGAAGGTGCAAAACAAGCATCAGGTAAATTTGATTTAAATGACGACGGCCGTGGTTCAATTGAAGTAGATTATGATAAATTCTATGTAGGCAATGGTCAATATACACTTACAATAGAGATAGGTAGCCAAAAATCTAGTGATACTTTAACTTTGAATCGAATGGCAGATTATCTGAATGCTGTTGTAACAAGTTTTGATGGAGTAATGGATGATGATGAAGCAGAGTATCCTTTAGATGATGAGGCCTTCGCAAATATTAATCTTCAATTTACCTCAGATTCTGCAGATATTAGTTTTGTTAATCCTTGGGTAACAGGTTCAGCAAAAGTATATCACCATAATCAACCTTTTAATGAAGGTCAAGGCAAGGATTATTGGAATGATGATAGTGAGCACGGAGGTTCAGCAGAAGCTGGAACTCTCGTAGAAACAATTAATTTTGATATAGATAGTAGCATTGGAACTTACACATATTCCTCAGGAAAAACATACGATTTCTTTGAGATTATAGATTCCCAAGCAAGTCTTTTGTTTCTTTTAGATATTCAGGAGTTTTATGGTGAGGAGGAAGAAGGTGACTATACGGTAGTTTTTGATTTCACAAATGAGCTAGGTGAAGATACTTCCTCAAAAGATGGTCGGACATACTGGGCTTGGTTTCATATTTGCGAAACCGGCAGTAATGGTAAATGTAAGTAATTTAGTCTCAGAAGTCTCGCATTTTAGTAACTAAGAACCATAGATTCCATATTCCGTCTTCCCAAGTGTTTAATTTTACTTCTCCAACTCTTGCATGGAAAGGTACTGGAATTTCTACAGCACGTAATCCTCTTTTGAAAGCTTCAATTTTGAATTCTTCAGAAAGTGGCATACCATCACTTGTCAATTTGACTTTACCTATTACTTCTCTTTTGAAAACCCACATTCCACTTTGTGAATCCTTAATGTTAATTCCATGGAACAAATTTGTTCCAAATGTTAGCCCCCAGTTTCCAATTTTGTGTGTTATGGACATGGCATCTTGGTCCATTCTATCCAGTCTGTTGCAAGTTACGTAATCTAAATTATTATTGATTAGGAAAGCAAGAACGTGTGGAATTTTGTCAGCAGGATATGTAGTATCTCCATCTATAGTTGCTACATAATCAGTATCAACTAAACTGAATCCAGTTTTGTATGCTCTTCCATATCCTTTCCGAGGCTCGTTGTGTACAATGGCACTTCTTTTCTCAGCCTCTTCGGCCGTATTATCTGTTGAGTTTCCATCTATAATTAGAACTTTTACATCTAACCAAGGTAAATTTCTTGGAATTTGATCTATTGTGGGCCCTATAGATTCGCCTTCATTGAGGGTAGGGATAATCACAGTTAGGCTTATTGCCATATCAGGCTGTATGGAGGTCTGGTTTTAAGAGCAACTATGTTCTGGAGTAGTATGCCTCTAATATTGAAGCAGATATCATCAGCTTTTTCTTTGTTAGTTGGGCTTATTTTGTGTTTGTCTTGGTTTTATTGGAAAGACTCAGACTTGTGGTTACTTCTGATGGGTTCTTTACTTACATTATTAGGTATAGTGGGTGCTGTTTTCGCAATTAAGCAAACAGCTGAAGAAAATGAATTCTAATCCATTAAGTTTATATCTATCTATTTACCGATATGAATTTTGATGAGTCGGCTCTATAAAATATTTTTGCGTCCGGCAATTTTTGTTCAAGATTCGGAGAATGCACATCGGCGAATGATTTCAACACTTTCAAGGACAAGTCGTTCTCGTCTTTTAAAATCCCTTATGGGTAATTTGTATAGTTCTCCCAATTTGCCAGTTAATCTATTCAATCTTAAATTTGAAAATCCTTTGGGCGTAGCAGCAGGAATGGACAAAAATGGGGAAGCACTCCCAGCATGGGAATCCATAGGATATGGTTTTTGCGAAATTGGAGGAGTTACTTTGCATAATCAACCAGGAAATCCTAAGCCACGTATGTTTAGAGCTAATTCAGAAAAGGCATTAGTAAATCGTATGGGATTCAATAACTTAGGAGCTAAAGAGGTTTCAAAAAACCTAAAGATTTGGAAAAAGAGAGGATTATGGCCAAGTTCTCCGGTCGGCATCAATCTTGGTAAATCTAAAATTACATCTCTAGATGATGCTCCAAAGGATTATGCAGGTTCCTTAGAATTGTTATGGAATTATGCAGATTTCTTTGTGATTAATGTTAGTTCACCTAATACCCCTGGACTTCGTGATTTACAGAATTCAGAACATCTCAATTCTATTTTTTCCAAGTGTCAGTCTGTTAATGATCAATGCTCAAGTAAATATAGTAAAGAGAGTAAGCCAATATTAGTTAAGGTAGATCCAGAGATTAGTGATGACTCTCTTGAACAGCTTATGAATCAAGTAAAGATGCATAATATTAGAGGTATAATTGCAACGAACACTAC
>JBJLBY010000047.1:0-5177 GCA_045567975.1 Candidatus Poseidoniales archaeon
TTATTATATGAATTCTACTCAAAGCAGCTCGAATACCTGTCATAATTGTCGGATCTCCGCCCGTTAATCTTTCATGTGCACTAGCAATTATAGCCGTATTCCAAAAAACGACGACGATACTACCAATCATATAGGTCACGAAAATCCAAGCCATGTACGCCTCGGTTATTTCGCCACCAATCGATTCACCAGTTTGAGTATCTATCTTTTCATCAGTAAGAGCCCAGTGACTTTCGCTAGTTTGATCTGCTTCATATGCAGGATATGATGCCGCACCTATAGTGGCAAAGACCATTAAAGCTGATAAAAACGTATAAAGTAAAAGTTCAGGATCTGCCTTAACTACTGAAAAACTAAGCTTGCTAAGTGTCCAACCACGACCTATTGTATCAAAAAAACCCATAATGTTTCAAGGAATACCTCCATATAATGATTTTTCAAAAAAAGATTTCAACAGATAGACGTATAAGTGCACATATTTGGAAGTGATTATGGAAAGTCGCTTCAGTGCGCCTGGAAAAATTATTCTATTTGGAGAACATGCTGTAGTTTATGGAAAACCAGCTATTGCCATACCTGTATCTGATATGAGGGCTGTAGCATGGAGTGAGCCAGGGGATGGGAAACTCACGATAAATGCCCTTGACATAGAAAAACGATTTAGTCTGAAAAGCAAGAACAATCAATTCGTTACTTTAGCTCAAACAATATTACAAAAAACAGGATCTAACGAACCAAGTCTTACAATCAATTTGACTTCAACTTTACCACAAAGCTCCGGAATGGGGAGCAGTGCTGCCACATCAACTGCAGTTTGCAGAGCCCTATCTGGATATCTAGGAGTTGACCTAGCTGCTAACGAGGTATCTGAACTAGTTTTTGATGCTGAAAAGATTGTACATGGTACTCCTAGTGGAATTGACAATACTGTAGTCGCCTACGAAATGCCAGTATATTTCATAAAAGGTCAAAAACCAAAAACGTTTGAGCCAGGGAAACTTTTCCACTTAGTAATTGGAGACACTGGAATTGAGGCATCAACTAAAGAAACGGTGAGTAATGTGAGAAAAATGTGGAAAGATCAGCCCAGCCTAATGAACGGATATTTTGATGAAATAGAAAGAATAACTGAGAATGGTAAAAAAGCAATAGAGGATGGCGAACAAGATTTGGTTGGTGAACTAATGGATGAAAATCATGACTTATTAAACTCAATCGGTGTTGGACACAAAACTCTTGAAGAATTAGTTGGTATTGCGAAGGATAATGGAGCTCTTGGTGCAAAATTAACTGGTGGTGGTGGAGGTGGAAACATGGTGGCTCTAGCTGAAGACAAGACTACTCAAAAGAAAATACATAATGCAATAACGGAAGCCGGATATAGAGCCTATCAGACTTCATTTGGAGAGCAAGCATGAACCTGAGAGAATTCGTAGACTTACTAGAGGAGAAGGGAAGGCTTAAACGAATAACGAAAGAAGTTGACCCAGTGTATGAAGTAGCTGCATTGATGGATGAAGCTGGAGACACACCATTATTCTTAGAAAATGTAAAAGGAAGCGTTATTCCCTGTATAACAAACATATGTTCTAGCAGAGAATTAGTGGCATTGGGATTAGAGTGCGCACCAAATGAAATCCTTGGAAAGATTTCTAAAGCTGTTAGAGAAAGTAAAGAACCTAATCTAGAAAAAGCTGAGAACTATAAAGAAATTAAAGCCTCACTTGAGAACTTACCTATATTGACTCATCAACCTATCGATGGAGGGCCCTATATTTCGTCCGCAATGGCTGTTGCACACGATGAAGAGCATGGGAGGAATTTATCATTCCACCGAGCAATGAAGATAGATAACCAGCACCTTGTTCTAAGAATACTAGATCGCCATCTAATGGATTATATGAAAAGAGGATTGAAAGAATTTGCTTATTGTAATGGAGTTTCTGTCCCAGTTTTACTAGGAGCTGCTACATCTTTCGGAATAAAGGAAGATGAAATGGCTGTTGCCAATGCTTTAGCTGACTCTCCAGTAATTGAACTCGGCGGTCACAAAATCCCTCAATCTGAGGTTGTTATGATATGTGAATTCACTGGTGAAATGCATGATGAAGGGCCATTTGTCGATCTCACGGATACTCCCGATATAATCCGTCAACAACATGTTGTCAAGATTAAGCGCATCTTCATTAGGGATGATTCTGTCTTTCATGCACTCCTTCCTAGTGGTCCTGAGCATAAAGTTTTGATGGGGATGCCAAGAGAGCCTACTATTTTCAACTCAGTCAATAAAGTTGTAGACTGTCATGATGTTTTCATGACTCATGGAGGTGGATCGTGGCTACATGGAGTTGTTGCTATCAATAAGAAAAATGATGATGATGGACTCAAAGCAATTGATGCTGCGTTTGAAGGGCATACTTCCATGAAACATGTATGGATTGTTGATTCAGACATTGATGTTACCGACCCACAATCTGTTGAATGGGCTATGGCTACACGATTCCAAGGAGATTACGGATTAGTTGTTAAGACTGGTGTAAAAGGTTCATCGCTAGATCCCAGTTCAAACCCTGAAACTAGAGAAACTGTAAAGGTTGGATTTGATTGTACAATACCATTAAATCGAGACAAATCTGATTTTGCTAGACCTGAGCCAGGCATGAAAGTCAAACTAGATGAATATTTAGAGTAATGAAGTTAAATTCTGAACAAAAATTAATGCTAGATGGGAGACAGGGCCCCACAAAACAAAAAGCAATACGACTTTTGATTGATTTGGGGCGTGCTGCAAATGCAAAGAAACTAGTTCCTGTAGTATCAGCCCATGTTTCTGGTGTTTCACCACTTACTGGCGGAGAGGGATTAATCAAATTTTTGAAGGACTTAGGAAGTGAAGACGAAGTTAAAACTGCTGTAGAGACAACACTGAACTCAGCCGGATGTGACAGAACAAAATTCAAAGAAATGGATATACCTGTGAAAGATTATGTTGAAAATCAGCAAATTATACTAGATGCTTATGAAAAATTGGGAATAGAGTTGTCACTTTCTTGTACTCCATATGATAGTTTAAATGTAGAAGGAAATGCTTCGTGGGCTGAATCAAATGCAGTCTGCTTCGCTAATAGTTACACCAAGTTAAGAACGAACAGAGAGTCTGGATTATCAGCTCTCGCAACCGCTCTTTGTGGATTTACTCCAGAATATGGACTTCTACTTGACGAAAATCGTTTACCAAATCTAAAAATAAATGTTGAATGTGAACTAAAAGAACCTGTAGATTACTCAATACTTGGTGATTGGATTGGGAAACAGATTAAGCCTAAATGGAATTTAGAATATGGACCAATTCCTCATATACATGGAATAAAGAAGCTGAATTTTGAAGCTAAAAAAGCATTGACTGCTGCTGCTGCTAACTATGGATGCCCACTGTTATTTATTGAAGGGCACACTATACTGCCAGATAATAGCAATTATCAAACTAAGATAACCTTTACCGAAGCTGATTTAGACAAAAGGTATCAAGAATTAGCACCTAGAAAAAAAGTTGATCTAGTGACTATCGGATGTCCACAAGCATCTTTTGATGAAATACAACGAACTGCTGAATACTTAAAAAACAATGTTGTACCAGACAATAGACTATGGGTTTTCACATCTTCAGATAATTTCGATAAGGCGGAAAAAAAGGGGCTTGTAGATAAAATAGAAAAAGCTGGTGGACTAATTTTACGTGAAACATGTCCTGAAGTTGTACATTACAATCATGAAAAAGTGAAACACATTTTGACAAATTCAATGAAAGCTGAACATTATTTGAAATCAGGATTAAATTCTATAGATACCTCTGTGGCTAAGCTAGAAGATTGCATAAAGTTTGCAGCAAAACCTGATTTGCTAGAAGATACTGAAAAAGAAGAACGGGTTACAACAATTGTGGATTATGATTCTGCAAAAACACACCAAGAAGGACAACTACATATTAGTGGAAAAGGACTTGATTCCCAAGACACATGGGAAATTGAAGGCGAGGCTCTAGTAACTGATGTACCAATTACATTTCTAGGTTTTGTTAATAGAATAACTGGAGTAATAGAAGAAGAAGGACATCCAATAAATGGAATGTCAATGAAGAATAAAATATTAATATTTCCAAAGGGTAGTGGGTCCACTGTAGCACCTTACGTCTTACTTGGTTTGTTCTACAATGGCAATGGGCCGAAAGCAATCATCAATACAGACCTAGATCAACAAACCATTCCAGCATGTAGCATTCTTAATGTTCCATATGCTCATTCATTTGAAGAAAATCCATGCCTGACCGTGAATACTAGCGATAAAATAAAATTGGAACTTAAAAACGGACGCGTCGAACTAAAGATCATAGAGAGAGCCTAAATGGAAATATTACCAGTAATATTGATAATTATTTCAGTTATCCTTGTAGGATATTTAGTAATGATTTACGTGATATATTTTTTAGCGCCAACAAAAATTTGGAATACCTTTCCAGAAAAATGCCATATTAAGACTAAATGTACAAGAATCGCTAATAATAACAACAGAGGACATGGACTAAAACCACCTGTATTCGATAAAAATATCAAATATATAGAAAGTGAAATCACAAAAATTATTGAATCTAAGCCAAGGATGAAAATCGTTAATCAAGAAGATGGATTTATTCATGCAGTCGACATTACTCCCTTCTTCAGATTTTATGATGATATCGCAATCAAAATATTTCAAGACTCAGGAAAAACTACAATTTGGATACAAAGTCAATCAAGACTTGGGTATTATGATTTTCAAGTTAATGAAAAACGAGTCCAAATGCTCCACAAAGAAATATCTAGTATAAATTGATTATTTTTTCACTTGAGAAAAGACTCTAACTTTGCGATTTTTCCTCCAAGAATCTATGCGTTCTCTAAATCCAGCCCGCGTTTTCTTAGACCATTTTTTTAATCTGTTAGACAGCTTTTTTGATTCCCAGTAATCTTCACATTCCTTTGAAAGAGTTGATATCTGAGCCATTACTTCATCTGTAAAATCTCTTAAAGTTTCCCTATTTACATCATCTTTTCCGAAGTACATAGGGTCTCCAAATTTGTAGTAAAATTTTCTCCAAGGCCTAGGTATTCTCTTACTCACTGGCCAAACATCATTTGTCT
>JBJLBY010000048.1:0-20412 GCA_045567975.1 Candidatus Poseidoniales archaeon
GAATAATTTAAATCCGATATTAACTCACCATCTATGTGTTCATCGTGATAACAAATAATCTCTAAGTCCTTAGTACGTCTCACATCAAACTCAACCATATCAATTCCTAAATTTATCGCATCCTGCACTGAATGAATCGTATTATCTTGATTTTTTTGAGACGTGCGACCTCTGTGAGATATAACCTTAGGGGGCATAATACAAGATTACCCAGTCAGCATGTCTAAATATTAAATAGTGTGATTAGCTAATGGTTTGATTATTATGGATGACGAATCTGAAAATAGCAGCAATTCTTCAAACAGAATTGAGGATTTAATTGTAGATTTAGGAAATGAACGTTTCATGACACGTAACGATGCATTCGTAGCTCTCAAAGCTTTGGTTCCACATAATGAAAGAGCAATATCGAAAGAGCTTGTAAGATGGATACAACTTTATAGTAAATCTGACGCCGGCGACAGTGCATCATTTGTAACAAAAGCTGCAATGGAACTTTTCCAAGATATGTCTGAAATAGGATTGGAACCATTGATTAATGATGGATTCAAAAACGGAGATTATTCTGCAAGAAGAGTAGTAATGGACGCAATCGGAAGAACTGGAAGAATGTCTGTTTTACCATACCTTATAATGGGTATGAAAGATGAAGACAAGTATGCTAGATGGCAAGCTGCTAAAGGATTAGGTCGCTTTGCTGGATCAAGTGAAGCAAGAGATGCTTTGGTTGAAGGGCTATCTGATTCAGACCCTCATGTACGTAGAAGAGCTGGAAGATCATTAGAAAGCTTTGGAGGTGTCGGACCCAAGGAAGAAATATCTGAAGATAAAAATAATGCTGAAGTTGAAGGCCCCATGGAAGAAGATGGTGAAGGGGACATAGACGGTGATGGAATTTCAGATTCAGAAGATAAAGAACCAAGAATTTCTGATGAAAAAGAAAACGAAGACATAGATTATGATTCAATGACTGTAGCTCAACTCAAAGATATTCTGAAAGAAAAAGGACTATCTGTTTCCGGTAAAAAAGCTAACTTGATTTCTAGACTAAAAGAATAGAACCATTCTATGGTATAGTCCTACGCATAGTACGTGGGAAAGGAATGACATGCTTTATGTGATCTGAACCACAAAGCCAACTTACTGTTCGATCAATTCCCAGACCAAATCCTGAATGCGGAACACTACCAAATTTCCTAATATCCAAATACCAACCATAAGATTCAGGTTCTAAACCTTCTTCTCTTATTCTCTCTACAAGTTCATCAGGTGACCAAACCCTTTCACCACCTCCAATTATCTCACCATATCCCTCTGGTGCTAACAAATCATGACAAACCAATGACCTGGGGTCACTTGGATCTGGTCTATGGTAAAATCCTTTTTCTTTAGGGAAATTTGTTATGTAAAGTGGTGATTTCAATTCCTGCGTAAGCGCTTTTTCTTCTTTGTATCCAAAATCATCACCCCAGGTTAAATCAAAACCTATTGAATTTAATTTATCAAGAACTTCCTCATATTTCATTTTATCAAATGGTGCCTTGATATTCTCTAAAACAGAAATATCCCTTTCTAAAAACTCTAATTCCGCTCTATTTTTTGATAAAACTGAAGAAATAATATGCATCATCATACCCTCCTCTAATTCCATCATCTGATGATTATGGAGCCAAGCTGATTCAACTTCTGCATGCCAAAACTCAGTAAGATGACGGCGCGTCCGTGATTTCTCAGCTCTAAAAGAAGGTGCAAGAGTAAAAATATTCTCAAGACCAAACATTGTAGCTTCAGCATATAATTGCCAAGATTGACTCAAATGAGCGTAGAATTTTTGGCCACTTTTCTCATTCTCATCATCATATGATACATTGAATAACGTAGAACCGCCCTCACATGCTGAAGTAGTAAAACTTGGTGACTGGATTTCCGTGAAATCCAAGTCAGACCAATAATCTCTAAATGCCTTGAAAACAGTTGAACGTATTTTCAAAGCAGCTACCATATTTCTGCTTCGAAGCCATAAATGACGATTGTTCATCAAGTGCTCATCACTCTGATCTTTGGTTATAGGAAATGTTTCCGCAAAATGAAATATTTCAAATTTACTAGCTCTAATTTCCCATCCTCCCGGTGCTCTTTCATCCTTTACAGGCTCTCCCTCTAAAACAATAGAAGATTCAATCAAAGCTTTCCTAGCTCCTTCAAAATCAGATTCTGAAACTCTTTCCTTAGAAACTGTACATTGAACAATGCCTGTAGAATCTCTGATTACAACAAAAGCTAGCTTTCCAGAGGATCGCGTTCTGTAAATCCAACCTCTAACTTTTAAAGATTTAGAGGATTTGCCTTGTAATATATCTGCGATTGATGTATATTCGCCCTTATCTGGAAATTCGGGATACTCCATTAGATGTGTAATAGATACGCAGTCATAATACTTTCCGGCATTGGATTTGAAGAAGGTCTCATTTTAAATACAGTGGGCGAGTGCGAACACTCTAATAATGAAGAGAAGCTCTCGTGTCTGGAAAAAAGCCGGCAAACAGCGTTGGAAATGGCGTAAGAAAAAAATGCGCCGTAGAAAGCGTGAAAGACAACGTAACAAATGATTTAGCTAATTATGCACATCTCCTTATAGTAGCTTGATTTGAGGAATTTTAATGCCAGTTATTAACATCGACTTTGAAGACTTAAATCGTATGTTAAAAGAACCTATTAACTCAGAAGAATTTAGTGATATTATACCTAAAATTGGTGCTGATCCCGATGATATCAACGATAAAGAAGCTTCTGTGGAATTTTTCCCAGATAGGCCAGATTTATTATCAACTGAAGGCGTCGCAAGAGCTTTGAGAGCATTCACAGAACAAGAATTAGGACTAATCGACTACAAAATTAACAAGCCTACAACTCATATGTTTGTTTCTCCTGAGGTTATGGGCGTTAGACCTTTTGTCCTTGGAGGAATTATAAGAGGGATAAAACTCGATGATGCAGCAATAAAATGTGTTATGGAATTGCAAGAAAAATTGCATGTTACTTTAGGAAGAAAGCGAAAGAAAGTATCCATAGGAATACATGACCTAGCAAAAATTCAAGGCCCTTTTAACTATGATGTATGTTCAGAACACGAACCTGCATTCTTACCACTACAGGGAGATCATGAAATGACGCCCGGAGAAATTCTGAAGGAACATCCTAAAGGCATAGAATATGCTCACCTTTTAGAAGAATTCAAGAATTTTCCAATCATAACTGATATTAACAGTGAAGTTGTTTCACTACCTCCAATTATCAATGGGGCACTAACTACTATTACTGAGGAAACAACTGAAGTTCTTATAGATGTTACAGGTTTGGATAGTAGTGCCGTCGAAGCATGCTTAAACATAGTTGCTGCGGCGTTAGTTGAAAGAGGAGGAGAAATTGAACAACTGGAAATAAAATATCCCTCTGAAAGCATAATATGTCCTAATATGGAACCAAAAGAACATCTAATCGAAAATGATTATTTGACAAAACTTCTAGGATTCGACCCCGAAAATTTTACAATATTCAAAGCGTTCAGAAAGTGCTCGATGGAACCTGAACTCAAAGAAAGTACTTGGCACATCAAGGTTCCAGCCTACAGGGCTGATATTTTGCATCCAGTTGATCTTGTTGAAGAAGTTGCAATTGGAATAGGTTATGAGAATTTTCCAGAAGACATGCCTAAAGAAACTCGCTTTGGAACATCTTTAGATTCGAGAAAACTTGAGGGAAAGTGTAGAGAAACTATGCTTGGAATGGGATTTCAAGAAGTTGTAACTTTGACACTTACGTCCTCGGAAATGCTCCATGATTACACTGGTAGAGAATCTGACAGCGAGGCAACCATAGCAAATCCAGTCACAGAAGACTATCACCAATTGAGATCAAGTATTCTTCCTAATCTTTTGGAATTACTCAAAAGCAATAGGCATCGTGAATTACCCCAGAATATATTTGAAGTTGGGCAAATTGTTAAGCAAGACAGTAACAAAATATCATTGGCATGGATTGAATTAGCGAGTAGAGCTACCTTTTCAAAAGCAAGATCAACTGCTAAAAGTATAATCCATAGATTGCAAATTAAGGCTGAAGCTATAGAAGAAGAAGATCCAATCTTTATTCCAGGAAGATCAGTGTACCTAAAAAATGATAGTATCACCATTAAATATGGAGAAATACACCCTCGTACATTAGATAAATTCAATCTTAATTATCCTGCAATTGCCGGAGAAATTCATTGGTGAAATTACCAGTTTGCTTTGAATCTAGATCAACGGCCACAGTATTCAGAAGTATTCTAGATGAACTAGGTTATCAATATAAACGAAAAAACATCAATCGTAGCTACACTAGAGTTGCAATTGTAATTGCTTTTGAAAGAACTGCCTTGGTTCATAGATATGAAATTAAAGAGAAAGATATTACTGTTGATATTTGGGATGAGATACCTAGCTCAGGTAGAGTTACTTATCTTGAAATGATAGGTGGAAATAATGATGAACAGAAAAAAATACTAAAACAATTTGCAGAAAAATTACCTAGAAAACCATGGGATTATACCTGGGGACAAAGAATTAGAAATGGCTGGTTTAGTCAAGGCATATATGGTGCAAAGAAATCTTGGAATAAAATAATAGAATGAGCTTGCTGAAAGATATTGAACCAATAAAAACCAACGATTTTCTGCGAGACAAATTCAAGAATTATTATAGAGAAGCTGAGATTATATTACCACCAAGATTTACATCAAGAGAATGGGGCTTTCTTGACTGGAACGGAAGAGGTATGCGTAGGCATATCAAATTCAATTCAAAGAATGACGCAAGAAAATACTTGCAGAATAATACGCCGGCTCACTGCTACCATTCTCTTGCATATTATATTAAACCAGGGGAAAATTCAATGGTTGAGAAAAAATGGCAAGGTGCTGATTTAATCTTTGATCTAGATGCAGATCATTTACCAGAAATGAAAGACGTATTTTCTGGAAGGATTACTTTCTCACAATTAATGGAATACATTAAGGAACAAACATCAAGATTAGTAAACGACGTATTATTAGGTGATTTTGGACTTGATGAAAAAGATTTATTGATTGTATTTAGTGGAGGAAGAGGTTATCACGTCCATGTCCGAGATAAGAGAGTCATGGACCTCCCTTCTGGAGCACGCCGAGAGATCGCTGATTATCTGACAAGTACAGGTATTGACGAAAAATTACTTCTTAATGATGAAGGATATATTAATCGAACCTTTGGAGAAAAAAATAAATTTTATCAAGAAAAATACACACTTCCTGCCAAGACCACTCCAGGGTGGAAAGGTTTAGTATCTAGTAAAATACAAAGAGACATAGAAGATGTAATTAATAATAAAGACAAAAAATTTGAGGGATGGATCAAGTTACTTAATATAAGGGAAAAAAATGCAAAAAAGATAAAAAATAAAAAAGACCCAAAAGAAACTTTCGACGCGTTACTTCCTAGCTACAAAATAAAACTGGTAAGAAAAGCCCTAAAAGCAATACAAATTTTTCCGGATGAACCTGTTACAGGAGACATACACAGATTGATTCGATTACCTGGTTCACTACATGGCAAGACAGGACTTATGGTGCAAACATTGACAAGAAAAGAACTAGAATCATTTGATCCTTATAAAACACCAATTGCATTTGGTACTAAACCTATAAAAATTAGAAGTAATTTTCAGACGCGTGAAGGGAAAGGGAAAAAAATGATGGGAAATGAATTTGAAATAAAAGAAGGTGAAGTTACTGAATTGCCTGAATTTGCAGCAATTTATTTTATGGCAATGAAATTTGCTACAATATGTCTTGAAACATGATATGTGGAGTTGATGAAGCTGGAAAAGGGCCAGTTATAGGTCCATTAGTAGTAGCGGCAGTTATGGTTAAAAATCTTAAATTGATTGATGATTTAGGAGTAAAAGACTCAAAAATACTTAGCCCTAACAGAAGAAAAGAATTAGCAAAGATAATTAAAGAAAGATTTGATTATGTAGTTGAAGTTATAGAACCAAAGTTAATTGATGAATACACTTTCAAAAAAAAATTAAATCAACTAAATCGTGAAACTTTTGAAAGAGTTATATCTAAACTTAATCCAGATATTGCTTACGTTGACGCCGCAGATGTCAACGAACAAAGATTTGGAATATTAATTAAACAAGGATTAACAAACTCAAAAGATACAGACATTATATCAATGCATAAAGCTGATGCAAAAATTTCTGTGGTTGCTGCAGCATCAATAATTGCTAAAGAAACTAGAGAACATGAAATCAAAAAGATTAAGGATGAAATTGGCGATTTTGGTAGCGGTTATCCATCTGATAAAAGGACAATTAAGTTTTTGAAGGCCTTTTATGGTGATAATCACAAGTGGCCAACGGGCGCTCGAAAAAGTTGGAAAACTTTGAACCGAATTAAACCTGTTAAAACACTTGATGACTTTGGTGAAAATAATGAATAACAATATCGAAAACGTGCTTAGCGAGAAGGTGTCAGAATTTAATGCAAAGATAAATGATGATCCTAACTTCGCAAAGATGATTGAAGGTAAAGACAGAACCATTACTATTTGTGTTTCCGACGGAAAAAACTATGCCAGTAAATTAGAAAGTTTGAAATTAGACGACTTTACTGCGACAGAAAATTCTGATACTGACTTAGTTGTTACAGCCTCATCAGAGGTTCTAGAGGGATTGATCAAGAAAACAACATCACCAATCAAAGCATACATGGGCGGTAGTCTGAAAGTAAATGCTAGTTTCTCAGACATGCTACTTTTGAAAAAATTATTCTGAAATTGAATCATATATCTTGTTAGATAAATCTGCTATCTCCTCAGGAGAAAGAACCTCAGCTCTTTCATTCATATTTGGTAAATCATCCAGATTTAGATTTGGATACGTAAGTTTCAAACAGTTTCTGATTTTTTTACGCCTATGTACGAATATCGATCTAACTACGGTATCAAATGTTTCGTAATCTAACAAATCATAATTGGGTGTGTGCCTAACTAATTTAACGACTTGTGAATGAATTTTAGGTTGAGGCAGGAAAGCTGTTTTAGAAACCTTGAATAATTTAGTAGTTTTAGCAAAATGATTAGCCATAACTGACAATCTGCCGTAAGTTTTTGAACCAGGTTTAGCAACTAAACGATTAGCAAATTCCTCTTGGAACATAAGGACTGCTCGATCCCACTTATAATCAAATAAGCGAAACAAGATTGGGGAAGATATAGAATAGGGTAAATTTGCAACAATCACATCTATCTCCGGTATATCATAATGTAAAATATCACCTTCAATAATTGTCGCTTTATCAGATAATCTTTGCTGAAGTACTACTGCAAGCCATTTATCTTTCTCTACAGCCAATAAATTACCCTTTTCTACAAGAATATCTGTAAGAATTCCTCTACCGGGACCAATCTCTAGGATGCTTTCGCGTTCCTGTATTTCAGCTTTATCTACTATTTTCTTGGCTATGTTAGAATCTACCAAGAAATTTTGACCTAGCATTTTTTGCTTACGGCGTGATTGGTGGGCCGGGGCGGAATCGAACCGCCGATCTTCGCCTTGTAAGGGCGACGTCATAACCCCTAGACCACCGGCCCGAGTAAGAAGCTATGTCTGGGAGTTATTCTCTATGTAAACAATGCAGTACTAAATGCCATCCCTCAATTATAAATACAGTTTTGTGTGAAGCGGCTCATGATTCGGCAATTAAAGGAGATGGGAATAAATCCATCTGCTACTTATTGCAATCTTTCCTTGGATGAATGGAAGGTGCAGGAATTAAACAGAGAGGAAGGAAGATTATCAAGTAACGGAACTGTAATTGTTAACACTGGAATTTACACTGGCAGATCTCCTAAGGACCGCTTTATAGTAAAGAGTAATGAGACCAAGGATTACGTTGATTGGGGTGGCATTAATCAGCCTCTAAACGAAGAAGCTTTTGATATTCTAGAAGATGCTGTGAAAAAGGAAATGAATGATAAAGATTTATTCATTTTTGATGGATTTGCAGGAGCAGATAAGAGATATCAATTACCTATCCGGGTTTTGACTTTAAAATCATGGCAAGGACACTTTTCACATAACATGTTCATAAGGCCTAATGATCAAGAATTAGAGAGCTTCGAACCTGAATTTACGATTCTAAATGCGCACTCCACGGTGATAGATAACTGGAAAGAATTGGGTCTTAATTCAAAAGTTTTTATTGTACTAAATCTAGAAAAGAAAATGGCCATAATTGGAGGAACTGAGTATGGCGGGGAAATTAAGAAATCCGTCTTCTCAGCCTTAAACTTCTATCTTCCACTCAAAGGTGTTATGCCCATGCATTGTTCTGCCAACATAGGCAAAAATGAGGACTCGGCTCTTTTCTTTGGTTTGAGTGGTACCGGAAAAACAACTTTATCAACAGATCCTGACAGAAGACTGATAGGAGACGATGAACATGGGTGGTCAGACGATGGAATTTTTAATTTTGAAGGTGGATGCTATGCAAAAACAATCAACCTAGATCCTGTAAAGGAACCTGACATTTACAATGCAATAAGACCTGGAGCATTGTTAGAAAACGTAATTACTGATGAAAATGGAGTTGTAGACTATAGTGATGGAAGTATTACTGAGAATACAAGAGTATCATACCCAATAAATTACATTGATAATATAGAACCTAGTGAAACTGGAGGACATCCCAAACATGTTATCTTTCTTACTTGCGATGCATTTGGTGTTTTACCACCAGTTGCCAAGCTTACTCCAGAAATGGCAATGTATCATTTTCTAAGTGGATATACTGCAAAGGTCGCTGGAACTGAAAGAGGAATTACCGAACCTATTGCTACTTTTTCAACATGCTTTGGAGCTCCTTTTATGCCACAATTTCCAACCACATATGCTGAACTATTAGGTAAAAAACTGAAAGAGCACAATGCTCAAGCATGGCTTGTTAACACAGGCTGGAGCGGCGGCTCATACGGTATAGGAAATAGAATAGATTTGCCTGTAACTAGAAGAATGTTATCTGCAATACTCAACGGCGAGCTAGAGAATAGCAATTTTGTACCTGATCCAAATTTCAAAATATTAATTCCAGAAGATGTACCTGGAGTAGAATCTGAAATCTTAAATCCTAGAAACACATGGAATGATAAGGAAGCTTATGACACAAAGGCAAAAGAATTGATTGAACTTTTTAAGAATAATTTTGTAAAGTATGAAAGCTTCGGAAACTATTCAAAAGCTGGTCCTGATTAAATATATTCAGAAACCATCTCTCTCTCTGAAACAAGCTCATCATTAGTTCTTTTCAAAGCTGTTTCAGCAAATTCATTATGTTCAAAATCGTCAATTACTTGGTAACTACCTGGAGAAACTGTTTTGACTGGCATGCCAGCCCAAACTCCCTTAGCAAATCCATATTGACCTTCACTACAAACAACAATAGAATGAAGCTCGTCACTAACTGTGTATAGACTTTGAACATGATTGATAAGGGCATTAGCTGCTGAAGCTGCGCTTGAGAGGCCTCTAGCCTTAATGATTGCAGCCCCTCTCTTACCTACTGCAGGAATATAATCATCCCTAAGCCAAGTATCATCATCTATAATTTCTGTAGCTTTATTGCCTGAAATGTGGGCATTAAAATAGTCTGGAAACATTGTTGGACTGTGATTACCAAAAATAACCATTCGTGAAACCTCGCTGACATCAACACCAGCTCTAACTGCGAGCATTGCAACAGCTCTGTTTTGATCAAGACGTGTCATTGCAGTAAAACGTGTAAAATCAAATCTATTTGATTGAGAAGCTGCAATCATGCAGTTAGTATTACAAGGATTACCGACAACAACAACACGACAATCATCTGCTGCATTGGAATCAATTGACTCACCTTGACCAACGAATATTTTTCCGTTATCTCTCAATAAATCAGATCGCTCCATTCCTGGACCTCGTGGTTTGCTACCAACTAAGAGGCAAAGATTAGCTCCAGTAAATGCCTCATCAGGATTGGAAGTAACAATAACATTATCTAATAATGGAAACGCACAATCTTGAAGCTCCATCGCAACTCCAGCTAGTGCATCTAATGCAGGCGGAATCTCAAGCAGGTGCAGGGATATTTTTGTATTAGGTCCAAACATTTCACCAGCCGCTATTCTTGGAAGCAAGCTGTAACCAATTTGTCCTGCAGCTCCAGTTATAGCAATATTCATCTTATCCATGTTTCATTAGGTACAAAGGGGTGATAAAACTAACAGTTAATATTAGCCTAAATACCCATAACCCTTTTAGAGTGTATGACTACATAGCCATTATGAATGAACCAGTTACAGATGTAAAGAAGTATGACATAAATCGAAGAATTTATCTTCCTAAATGGGTTGAAGAAGATTTAGGGATAGTCCCTGGACAATCTTATGTTACATTTGTTCAAGACGGAAAAAATATAGTTATCAAGAAAGTAAGTATTAGCATTGCTTAAATTGTTTCCTTAAGCCATTGAATATCGCTCTGATAAAGCATTCTAATATCCTTAATGCCTAAACGTAACATAGCTAATCTTTCCAGGCCAAGACCCCATGCTAAAACTGGACATTCAATACCAAATGGTGCAGTTACTTCTGGCCTAAAAATACCGGCCCCCCCTAACTCTAACCATCTATCTCCAAAACGAACTTCTACCTCAAGAGAAGGTTCAGTATATGGAAAATAAGCTGGCCTCACACGAACGTCATCAAAACCCATTCTTCTATAAAATTCTTTCAAAACACCAATTAACATACCAAAATTAGCATTAGGTTCAACAATAATTCCTTCGACTTGAGTGAATTCGGGTAAATGAGTAGAATCTAGAGCTTCTCTCCTAAAAACACGACCAACACTGAACACTCTGACAGGAGGATCTGGATTGTCTGACAAATAGCGAATAGTACCCACTGTAGTGTGTGTTCTAAGAAGTGCTTGTTGGGCAGTTTCACGACTCCAAGAGCTACCCCAACCTGCAGATCCTGTATCTCCACCATTTTCATGTATCTCACTTACTACATCTAACAATTCTTTATCACTAATCATGAAAGAAGCCGGTTCTGATAAATAAAAAGTGTCTTGAAGTTCTCTTGCAGGATGATCTTGAGGGATAAATAAGACATCCATATTCCAAAAAGCTGATTCTACATAATCTCCTTCAATTTCTGTAAAACCCATTTGCAGAAATATTGAACGAATCTCCTCTGTAAAACGTGTCAGAGGGTGCAAAGTTGCATAATCAATAGGTTCAACATTAGTATCAGTACTATAACGCTGAAACTGCTTTTCTTTCCAAGTACCAGCTTGGAGCATCTCTGGAGTAACTTCACCAACTAAATCCGCCCCAATATCATCTAAATTGAACTTTTTCCCTTCATCTGTCAAACTAAATGTTCGTGAAACTTCGTCCTGATTCTTAAGCAGTTGCCGACCTTTTAGAAGAGAAAGGCCTTCTTTGTCCATCTCTTCTTCAGCTAATGATTTTCTGTCTAAAAGAACTAAAAGGGGCTCATCTGGCGTTTCATCTAAATTTCCTGTAGGGATTAATTTTAGGCCATCATCTGTTTTTTCTAATTCAGCAAAGTTTTTCCTTTTCAGCCACCCAATGACAACCTTCTTCTCATCCTCATCAAGAGGCAATTCGTTAATCAGTGCTTCGCCCGATTGATTGAGCCATTCTGCAGCCCGTCTCTCTGGCAACCCCTGCTCAGCATATTTTTTACCTTCATCATTAGTACTAAAAAGAGTCTTTGAATCTTCAATGATATCGACTAAACCTTTACTTCGCAACCAAGAGGCTGCTGACATGACTTCCTTGTCTCCTAGGCCAGATTCTAAAGAAGCCTCACCAGGAGAAAGATTACTTTTCTTCAGCGCTTGAAGTAATTTTAGTTCATTATTTGATAAGTCCACAGTTACCATAGATTAGGGAGTTTATTAATCTGCGCGGAAGCCAGAGTCCTTTAACTTCCCAACAACTTCAAAGAATACTTCATCAACTTCTTTGTCACTTGTGTCTATTACAAAATCATAACCTTGCAAATCACCATAATCAAACCCATAGAGTTCAGAATACCTATGCCTATCATCTTGATCTCTATTCTGATTTTCTACAAAGCTTTGCATTACCTTTTGTTTACCAACTAGATTAAGTGATTTAATCTCTATATCTAATTCTTCTAATGTTGCATAATCCTTGTCAGGAATAGAAGTCTTACCAATTTGATATGCTTCTTCTCCAACTTCTCTTCGCAAAAAACGAAGAGCCTGCTCCCTTATAGAACATCTAAAATAAATTCGAATCAGATCTTTCTTACCCAAACTTGCCATGAAATTGCCCATGTATGCTGGTTGTCTCCCCTCAATCACTCCCAAGTTAGAAATTATTTCATCTCCTGCAATCATCTCACACGTTTTGTAATCTATCTCAACATCAATTCCCCTTTCAGTTAGTAGTAACCTAGCTTGCTGAGCCACAGTAATACCTCTATCAGAAGCTGATTGCCTAAACAACATACCAACTGAATGAAAATCACCGCTAAAATAATCTGCAAGACGCTTAGCCTGTGTAGATTTCCCTGTGAGTTGATCTCCAGCAATCAAAATCATTGGTTTATCTGATATGTGAGAAACTAGCTTGTCTATTGAATCGGCTCCAATGTAAGTTTTGAATGCTGACTCAATACCTGAAAGATAATCCACGATATGGAGGTCTTAATGGTAGTATTTACCTGTTTTGCAATTAACAGGTAAAAGAATCTTCTAAATGACCAGTTAAGGGATCTCCAAAATCAAGAATACGACCATCCCAATCCTCTTCAGCAACCAAAGCAATTAGACTGTTAGGTGCCTCATCAATAACTTGCCAACCTAATTCTGATGCCAGCTTGTTTGAAAAATCACGAATTTCATCGTAGGTTAACATATTTTCCTGACTCAATCTTTGTCTTGCAGGACCAAGATGCATGTACGACTTCACTTCAATCATTACTCTTTCTCCTGCTAAACGTATTAAATTTGCATAACCTGGAATATCAAAATCGTTCCATCCCTTAACAACAGTCATTCTAAGGACTTTTCTAGTTTCCAAACCGTCCATTAATTTCAATGTACTCTTGACTTTATCCCAAAAATTCACAACTAATGGAACGTCAATTTTTTTCCACGATCTTTTATCAGGAGCATCGAGTGACATATACAACTGAGTAGGCAAAGAATCCTCATCTCTTAGTTTCTCAATCATTTCCGGATGCAAACCATTTGTTACTAAAAATGAAGAAATTTTACGCCTCTTAAGTTCACGAATCATTCCAGGTAATCTTTTGTACAAAGTAGGTTCTCCAGTCAAGGATATAGCAAAATGACGAACCGTTTGAGACTCTAAGAATTTCTGCTTATCTACCTTTGGATTACCCCCAAAACCGGATAATTTTCTTAAGTGACCCTCGATAGAACCTTGAACAACATCTACTGGATCATCATTTGCATATTCCATTAGATCTTGCTTCCCTGAAAACATTTCATTAACACGCCAGCAATATACACATTTTTGATCACACGCTACTGCTGCAGGTGTCATTTGTGTACACTGATGTGAACGAATACCATAAAATTTCTGCTTGTAGCAACCACCACTGTCTTCCTTCATTCCTTTTTTTGTCCATCCACATATTTCTACAGCGGAATGATTCCCAACAATTTCATATGATGCCTTTTCTAAAGCTCGCTTATATTCGTCAGTAAAAAGAAGATTATTTTCATCTGGATTAGAATCTACCAAATTTTCTGATTTAGCATTAGCTGCTTGGCCCTTTTGTTTTTTTGAGTTCATCATACTTCTGCAATCTCCCTTATATTTTCAAATTCCCACGTATAATAAATTAATGTAATTGTATAATCTATACTTTCTCCAGTCAAAACTGCCAACGTACTCTCAGAATTGTAAGTGAATTTTCCACCCATCCATTCCCCTTCTGTCTCATAGGACATTAAAAACGATTCTGCATTGTCTGCATTACTAGAAACAATTTCTGGCAACTGATTTACTGGCCAAAGTATTGTAATGGTTCCACCATTACCTTGTCCATTTTGACTCTCTCCAACAGTATTGTTCTCTGAAGATGCTTCCAGAGATACTTGACGGCCGCCGCCTCCACCTCCATTTGCACTCCAATCAACAACAACTTCAAAGTGAGATATTCTCATATTAGATTTATAATCCCAATCTACCTCATCGACAATGTAACCAAATTCTACAAACTGACCTTCACCATCCAAAGAACCGGAAAGTGAAGAACCAGAGTTTTCAGTTATAATTACATCTGCAGTGAATGCCTTTATTCCTCCGATTTGAGCTACTGGATAGGAATTAGCTGCTGAAGAAAAGGTTAGAATTAACATTAAGATGATTACGAAAAAACCTGCTGCACCAGATACTAAACGTCCCGTAACAACGAAATTGAAACGTTCTTCCTGACCTATACGGTATATCTCTTTATTGTTATACTTCTCGAAATTCGAAAGCCCTTCCGAGAGCGTATCTGACAAACCCATCTGTTACTTATGGATAGTTGGGCTTATTTAGCTTTTAGTCAGTTCTAAGAACAACCAGTTGTAGTTCCACAACTGACACACTTTAAGCAACTACCATTAGAGACTAGGGTAAACTGACCACATTCCGGACAAGGATCACCTTCAAATCCAAATTTTTCAGCTTCTTTTACCGATGAATCTTTATCGACTAAAGTTGTAGAGGCTACAGATTCATCTGTAATCGCCGTTTGATTTAACACCTCTGCATTAGTTGAATCTACATCATCCAATGTTAATTGAATCTCATGCCCGTCAGATGCAGTTCCTGCTGCTGTTAATCCTGAATTCAGTGTCAACTCTGTCTCTGTTTCGCCCTCACTCCTTACAATATCTGGCTGTAAATCTTCTGGCTTAACGTGAGATAAGTCATTTCTTCCTAAGTAGTTAACAGCTAATTCCCTAAATATATAATCAAGAATACTAGTGGACATCTTGATTCGGTCATTACCCATTACTGGCCCATTAGGCTCAAAGCGGCTGAAAACAAACGCATCTACAAACTCTCTAAGTGGAACGCCATGCTGAAGACCCAAACTAACTGCTATAGCGAAAGAATTAGTCAGAGCTTTGAAAGCTGCACCTTCTTTGTGCATATCAATGAATATTTCTCCAAGAGTTCCATCTTCATATTCTCCGGTATGAAGATATACATTATGACCTCCAACCTTAGCTTTTTGGATATAACCTCCTCTTCTATTTGGTAGCTTTCTCCTCTGTGCAATATATCTTGTAACTACCTTACGTGCTAACGGTTTAGCATCTGGAGTAGGGAGGGCCTCAGCCACCATGTCAATCGCTTTCTCAGTTGATATCAGACCTTCAGACATCAATTCTTCTTCCTCAATATTAACTTTCAATACATTGCCTGACATCAGAGGTTGACTTAACTTAGAGCCATCACGATAAAGGGCATTCGCCTTAATCATGCCACTCCATGAATCCATGTATGCTTGCTTTATGTCTGTAATAGTCGCCTCATGAGGCATATTGATGGTCTTAGATATAGCACCTGAAATGAATGGTTGAGCTGCAGCCATCATGTCAATATGTGCATGCCAGGATATTGAGCGAGTACCATATTGTCCACACTTATTAGCGCAATCAAAAACGGCTAAATCACTTTCCTTCACGTGAGGCGCTCCTTCTATTGTTAACCTACCAAAAATGTAATCATTAGCACTTGCAATATCTTCTGAGCTGAAACCTAAATGATTTAATAAATCAAAATTCCAATTATCTAAATCCGACTCTTTGACTCTTAATTTGTCTTTACAAAAGTCTGCACCAACTGTTGTTGGAGTAATCAACAAATTGAGTGAAGTAAAACCACTTATTTGAGATTCCAGCGAAGAAATAATCTTTCCTGTAAGTCCTTTCTTTTTAAGGGATTCAACATTTACTGCTGGACAATCTTCCAATTTACCTGAACCTACAATATATTGTATCACTTCATCAATTTGATTCTCATTGTAACCTAGTCTGTCAAGAGCTGGTGGAACAGACTGATTAATAATTCTCAGCATACCTCCTCCTGCCAAAGTCTTAAACTTGACCAAAGCAAAATCTGGCTCAATACCAGTAGTATCACAATCCATAACAATGCCTATTGTCCCAGTAGGTGCTATTACTGTAGACTGCGCATTACGATATCCATGTTTCTCACCCAGGTTCAAGGCCTGATCCCAACACTCTTGAGCCGATTTAATTAGATATTCAGGACAATAATTAGGATCTATTCCCTTTGGCTTAATTGTCAAGCCTTCGTATTCATCATCTTTGACGTTGTAAGAAGCGCGTCTGTGATTTCTAATAACTCTCAGCATATTCTCTTTGTTATGCTCATACCTTGGGAATGGGCCTTTAATTGAGGACATCTCTGCACTAGTAGCATAAGAAACACCACCAAGCATTGATGTCAAAGCTCCACAAATTGCAAAAGCGCGATTATCATTGTAAGGAATACCCATATGCATCAATAATGATCCAATATTTGCATATCCTAAACCTAAAGTTCTGTAATCATAACTTCGCTGAGCAATTTCAACTGAAGGGAACTGAGCCATAAGCACTGAAACTTCAAGTGCTACTGTCCACAAACGTATAGAATGCTCATAGTTTTCACAGTTAAATTGTGTAGTATCTTGATCATAATATTTAACTAAATTCAAACTTGCTAAATTACAAGCAGTATCATCAAGGAACATATATTCTGAACAAGGGTTACTACCATTAATTGGACCATCTGGGGAGCATGTATGCCATTCGTTAATTGTAGTGTCATATTGCAAACCAGGATCTGCACAAGACCATGCTGCCTTAGCAATACTATCCCAAAGCTCGTTAGCTGGTAATGTTTTACATGCTTCTGGAGCTCGAACTTCTTCCTCAGCCAAATCTAATTCTGTTCTCCAATAAAGCTTCCAATCTTTTTCATCAATCACAGCCTGCATGAAATCATTACTAACTCTTACAGAATTATTGCTATTTTGACCTGAGACTGTTGAATAAGCCTCACCTTCCCAAGACGTATCATAAGTATCAATCTCAATATGGCTATACCCTTGTCCCCCTAGCTCTAAAACGCGCGCAATTAGATTATCTGGAATGTAAGCCTTAAGTGCTGCATTAATTGCAATAGCTAATGAATTATTTTTAGTTTGATCAAAACGAGAATCGTCATCTGGATGTGCCTGAATAGCGGCTAGAATTTCATTACCATGATTCTGGAGATGTTGCGAACCTGCTACAAGTGCAGCTACTTTTTCCTCCTCAGTCATTTTCCAATTAATAAATGCTTCAATGTCAGGATGATCCATATCCAAACAAACCATCTTAGCTGCACGGCGTGTAGTTCCTCCAGATTTTATTGCACCTGCAGCCCTATCTCCAATTCTAAGGAATGACATTAAGCCTGAAGACATTCCACCTCCAGAGAGTGGCTCACCTTCACCCCTTATCCTTGAGAAGTTACTTCCTGTACCTGAACCGAACTTAAAGAGGCGCGCCTCACGAGTCCATAAATCCATAATTCCACCTTCACTGACTAAATCATCTGAAACTGACTGAATAAAACATGCATGCGGTTGAGGATGTTCATAGGCATTAATTGACTTCTCAAGTTTTTCAGTATCTGGATTAACAAAATAATGGCCCTGTGGCGGCCCTTCAATACCATATGCCCAGTTCAAACCTGTGTTAAACCACTGAGGTGAATTCGGAGAAACCATCTGGAACGCGAGCATGAAACTCATCTCATCATAATAAGCCCTAGCGTCTTTTTCACTATTGAAATAACCATGCTTCCATCCCCAATAAGTCCAGGTTCCTGCTAAACGTCTAAATGTTTGCTTACCATCTATTTCCTCACCATATTTCTCTGATTCTGGCAAATTCTCCATTGCTTTGAGATCAGGTGCACTTCTCTGCAACCAACTTGGAACGCCCTGTTCTCTAACTTTTCTCAATATCTTAGGAACGCCAGCTTTTCTTAGATATTTCTGGGAAAGTACGTTAGCTGCAACTTGACTATAATTTTCAGGTAAATTAACACCCTTCATAGAAAATGCTACTGTACCATCAAAATTACGTATCTCAACATCCCTTTTACTCCAAGACAACTGATCAAAGGGGTCTTTTCCTTCTTCAGTGAACTTGCGATCGATTTTCAAACCATTCAACTTAGCCGGCAATTAGGCCACCCCCAAGGGTGGCAAGAATGAATCATAAACTGTTTTTATTTGATTTAATTTCATCGGTCTTTCGGTATTAAGCCACCATATAATAAGCGTTCCATTGATTGAGAAAAAATAGAAAAATGTCATTTTTACTATTACTACCACCCTAAAAATGGTGAAAAAAAGGTAGAACCTGCCAAAAAAGGGATGTTGGTTCCACATTAAATAGCAATAAACTAATATAAAATTGCTATACGTTAAATAACGTAATAAGTAAATTTTAAAATTATTTACTTCCAATCGTTTCTCGCCAGTCTAAACCAACGGTTCGGCTCCCTATTTTACAAACCGGAGGAAACACACGTTTGTGAATTGTAAACTTGATTAATTTATCAATTCTTTTTATTGAATAAATGTCAATTCCTGTATTCTCAGATATTTCATCAAGAGACAATTGTCGTTCTAATCCAAGTAAGATCTTATCCAATTTAACATAAGAAATACCTAATTCATCCTCGTCGCTTTGACCTTCCCATAATTCAGCTGTAGGAACTCTCTCCATAATACCTTTAGGTACTTCTAACTCTTCAGCTAAAGTATAAACCTGAGACTTGTATAAATCACCCATAGGAAGTAAATCTGAAGCACCATCCCCCCATTTAGTATAATATCCAACTAAAAGCTCAGACTTGTTTGAAGTCCCAATTACTAAATTTTGTGATGAAAAAGCTTCACCATACAATAACGACATTCGAACTCGGGAATGAAGATTACCTTCGGCCGAACGAGATGAGTAAGAATCTGTGACATTTTTGTAACAATCTATTATTGATGAAATATTATACTCCTTTGTATTTACTCCTAATAGATTAGCCTGCTCTGATGCCAAAGAAATAGATTCTGAAGCTTGAAACGGCATAATCAAGCCACTCACTCTTTCTTTTCCTAGGGAAGAAACTGCCAACGCTAATGTTGTAGCTGAGTCAATACCTCCTGATAAACCCAAAACAACACCCTTAGCTCCAGCCTCATCCACTCTAGTCTGGATGAATTTTTGGATTATTTTTAATGTATCTGGTAATAGCCTCACAAAATATTCAGAACACAGGGCTTATTGAAATTAAGCAATCGCACCTATTATTATGGGGCCCAAATGGGACGTATGCATTTAGCTCTAGGGCAAGCCCCCATTGCACTCGGCGATATCGATAAAAATTTAGAAATTATGGATAATCTGATTACAAAAGCTCAGAACAAATATAATGCTGAAATAGACCTTATTGCATTTCCTGAACTTTTCATAACAGGTTATAATCTAAGAGATAATTACAACAAAGTTGCAGAAAAAATTCCGAGTCAGAGTAAAGCTCAAAACGGAATTGAGAAACTTGCTAAAAAATACAACATTCATATCGTAACTGGCATCGTTGAGAAAGTCGGGAAAACGTTGTTTAACTCAGCTATCATTGTCGGACCTAAAGGATACATTGGACACTATCAAAAACAATTCTTGCCTAATTTTGGTCCATTTGAAGAAAAAATGTTCTTTGGTGAAGGAAACCAAACGCCCGTGTTTGATACGCCTTTTGGAAAAATAGGAATACAAATTTGCTATGATATTTTCTTCCCTGAAACATCTACAGGATTAGCACTCAATGGAGCTGATTTAATCTTAAACTTATCTGCCAGCCCAACAACATCTAGGCCTTTATTTCATAGAGTATTACCTGCAAGAGCTATCGAAACTACGTGTTTCTATGCTTATGCTAATAATGTTGGAACTCAAGGAAGTTTGACCTTTGCTGGTGAGTCAACAGTTGTTGATCCGCGTGGCAAAACTATCGCAGAAATCCCTAGCTTTGAGGAAGGTGTAATTGTTTGTGAGCTACCGCTTAAAGAACTGACAACCTTTAGAAAAGCAAGACCTGTTCTAAGTGATTCTAAAAAAAAACAGTAGCCTTATTATGATGTCGCAATCGGATACATCCATGTATGACGCCGCTGTAGTTGGACAAGGGCCTGCAGGAGGTATGGC
>JBJLBY010000049.1:0-20346 GCA_045567975.1 Candidatus Poseidoniales archaeon
CCGTTATTTCTTTAGGAATTCCCAAGGCATCAGAAAGACTATCTAGCTCACTATCTTCACTCAAAAGAATCATAATACGGTCTCTAGGCATCAAAGTATCGTTAACTGTAGGGATAATCACACCTTCCTCACGAGCAATTAAAACAATTCTACAATGTGGCGGCAAAGAAATAGTACCAAGTGGCCTACCTACTGAAGGTGAGCTATCGCTTAGACGAACCTCCAGAATTCTCAATTTCCCGACTGAAAAGTGATCAAGCCTAGTTAAGGCAGGTCTAGAAAGAATCTGCCAGATTCTATGCATGGCTAGCTCATCAGGACTAACAAAAGCATCTACACCAAAAAGTTCCTGATGATCGTAATCGATAGGCAAGTCTATCATTTCTGGTTTATTTAAACGAGCAATCGTATCGCTACCAAACTTCTTTGCAAGAGAACAACCTACAAGATTAACTGCATCATTCCCTGTAACTCCAATAAACAAATCAACCTCCTTTATGAATGCAGTTTCTAACAAAAACTTCGCTGATGAACCATTACCTTGAAACACTTGCGCATCCAATGTCTGTGCACGTTTTACTGCACTAGAGTTTGAATCTATAAGTGTGACTTCGTGTCCTCGATAAACTAGGTCACGAGCCACTCTAAACCCAACTTCTCCAGCACCAGCTATGAGTAACTCGCATTATTTATCTTGAAAAACGGGGTTTTTTAAAAGCTCTTGTTTGGCTAAGAATCTACTTTTGATTCAAGATTCTTTATAAAAAATGAACAAAAAGCACCTAAGATTACAAACATTAAAGTCAAAATTATTGTCAATAATTGGTAATTATCAAAAACATGATTTAAACCTAAATTTGGTGACAAACTCTCAGCCTCATAATCCTCTTTCCAAGGCCACAAAGTTATGAGAGAACCAAACATAAAACCTGCAAGCAAAGACATTGTATGTACTAGATAGTGTTTCATTGCATAATTCATTAACGGAACGAAAGAAACAAGACCAACTAGCCCTCCAAATATGAAATATGTTAAGGGAAGAAAATTTAAATCGTGAAAAGAACTAGCTATTCTAGCATACTGTCCCAACGTCAAAAGTACAAGAGAACCACTTATTCCTGGTAAAAGCATGGCAGTCAATGCAAGAGCTCCGCAAATTATCAGAAAAATATTACTTTCAGATCCTGCATAGTTAGAACCTGTATACAACATTATAACTAAAATACCAAAAGCAAAAAGTAAATAATTTTCAATTTTAGGCGAAGTAACTAAATTCCAAGGTTCTCTTACACTGAATAAAACTAGACCAAAAAAGAATGCATAAACAAAAGGTGCTGTTGTTTCTCTCTCCAGTAAACCTAATGTATCGTCTGAATTAACTAATAATTTAGTGACGAAGTAATAAGAAAAGAACATACCTATACCCAATGTCAATAGAAAAATAAAAGAAGAAATGAACTGATCTTTTGATTGTATAGGAAATTTATTCTTTACAAAATACAAACAATCAGATATAGATTCAATGAATTTGGAATATATGCCTAAGATTAATGCAATGGTACCTCCACTTACCCCAGGAACTGCATCGGCAGCACCCATCATTATTCCATGGAAAAAAGTGACTAATTTGAATTCCGATTTAGGCTCTTTATTCATTTTTTTTCTCCATAATAATCAATCTTAGAAGCTATCGAAACTTTAGATGCTAATTTACGCGATATTTTTCCCTTATCCTTTTTTGATGCTTTTTTCACAAGAGGGTGCTGATAAAGATAACCATGTTTTGGCGGTGGTGAACCATCAGACATGTGGCGGAATAATGCTTTCTCAGCTCCAAGCAATTGTATTGTTGATGAGGGCATACGAGCAAGTTTAGACAAGCTACCTGCTGCCGCTACTAACCTAACCGCTAGTTGGTTACCAACGGCATCAACTATTGAAGGAAGAATAGTAGGAGCTTCTTTATCTATAAAATCCAAGAAAAATTTAGATGACTTTACAGAAAAATTATAATGCTCTCTTAGAGAAAGTAATTGCTCAGGAATAGTATCATGCCTTAATAATTCATCAATATTCAAACGTGCACTCCCTGTTATCTGAGAATACCAAGTTAATAATCTCTCTGATAGGGTATTTATTATACTATAATTCTCATCCAATGCTTCAATAGCCTGAATAAGGTTTATGTCTGGGGTAAGGTTTTCTTCTATTTTTCCTTTTACCTGAATTATGCAAGCTACTCTAAGAAGTTCGAGTGGTATGTGCTTACTTAGACTAAAGCTAGAATATTGTTCAGGATAGGAAGATAATAATTTAGCTAGTTCTTCGGAGCTTTTAGGAAGCTTCTGCGACTTACCTGAACTACTTAATGTTACAGGCATTGAGACCTAAACTATTCTCTTCGCCTTAGAAGTGAAACAATTGATACTAGAACAACAACTGACACAAAGCTCAAACTTGGCAGGAGATTGTCATCTTCTGTCTCTGGCTCAGAATCTGTAATAAGATCTGACTTAAGAACCATTACTGGTAATGTTATTTTTGTTGTTCTTGAAGGATCGCTGACCAAAGTAGCATTAAGTATGCCTGAAGTTTCGCCTGCAGCCTGTGCAATAGGTGGTTTCACTTCTATGGTAATCTGTTCATAACCACCAGGTTGAAGTTTAATCGAGGTTTCCACTAAAGTAAACCAAGAAGCTTTAGCACCTTCCAAAGACAAATTCACTATCTCAACCGTGTTTCCATTGTTAGTAATAAGTACTTGAAATTCACCTGTTGTACCTGCTGTCACTTCATCTGGTGAAGATGATAATTCAATTTCAATACTTGGCTCTTCCTTAATATAAACTGTAAAACTAAAAAGCAAAAATTGGTCGGATTGGTCTGAAGAAACATTAACCGAAATGATGTTATCTCCACCATAAATATTGTTACTATCAGGTACCTCTACATTTAGATAAACTGTCTTTGATTGTTTAGCTTCTAATTGGAACTCTGAAAGATCGTTAGAAAAAGTAGTAAACCAACCACCACTAGGAACTTCTGGAATTGGAAGACGCACATAGTCCAAAGCATTCCCATTATTAGTCACTGTAAATTGGAAAGGAACTGTGCTGCCCTTATTCCCATTCTTAGTAGTAACTTCTGTTGTTACTGACAAATCGTAAACTGCTTTGGTAGATATCTTAAGGCTGGCTTCTGATGAAACTTTGTCATTCAAACTTGAAACGCCAGTTATCCAGAAAGTAAACCCTTCTGTATTTACTAAATCATCATTATTTGTAGTGACTTTGATTTTAAACGTCTTACTCTCTCCTTTATCGACCTTAATAGAATCAAAACAACTGCTTCCAATACAATAACTCCAGTCTGAAGCTTTATTTCCTAAATCAATTGTCAAGGTAATATCATCCTCATGATTTGCATTATTAACAATAACTGCATCAAATTCATGAACCTTACCTGGTTTGCCTGAAAGATGATTATTTACTATTGTTATAGTAAAATCTGCATAATATTCAATGAGGACTGAGAGCTGTAAGGTACCAACTTTAAGGCCATCTGAATCCAATATTAAATTTATTGAAAAGTTGTAGTAACCTGGATTTGTATCCATAGGAATCTCAACAGGCAAAACAAACATTTCAGAACCGCCATAGGATCCTAAATCTGAAGTATAATGAGGAAGTTTGCCACCAAAATCCCAATTTGGTGCATTAGAATCTAATCTTACTGTAAAAGATTCTTGGCTATTACCCAGATTCATTACAGTAATATTAAAGGAAGTTTCTTCACCTGGGTTGAGAAGTCTCGAACTATCATCTGTAGTTATTTCACTATTATAGAATGTTTTCACTGTAGTTGTAGATTCAACAGTAGCTGTCGCGCTTGAATCATCTCTAGAAACTGCAGTAACGCCCGCAACTGCTGAATCTGTGTCTAAGGCTGAAGGCGGCACCTTCACATACAATTGGAATTCAGCCGAATTATCCTTAGCTAAATCTTCGACAGAATATGTACTCAAATCAACCGTCCATGCATTACAGCCTTGGCAGATTTCTGCACTTAAATCAAAATCATCGGGGTCTGTACCAGTATTAGTCAATGTTATAGTATATCCAACAACTTCATCAGGATTTCCAGCTTTTGTACTTTCAGAAATTGTCAATGTCAAATCTCTGACTGGAATTCTAACAGAGGTATTGGTCTCAAGTGAATCTGTAAATTGTTCTCTGTTCATTGAATTTACATTGACATTACAAAGAGACCAATCATTCTCAACTGAATCATCTGGACTAGTGATCATCAATTCCAAATTATAAACTTCATTGGGAGCTAAATTATAAACATTATATTGGCTAAGACTTGCATTCCAATTATCTTCCATGCTGTCTTCAATATTCAACTCAAAAGAATCTGCCTCATTACCTGTGTTTTTCACGCTCAAAGTGTATGAAATATCACCTCCAGGTATCGCCTGCTTAGAATCATCTGGAGTCGTAAGTTCTACACCATAAGTACGTCCATCACTAACTGACGTATTAGTCATAGGGTCTGTATATCCATATATGTAATCGTAATCGGAATTCTGAACTTGAGCAATAAATGGAATGACTGCATATTCATCGACTGCTGCACTATTTGGTATGTCAACAGTCAAAATTACATCCTGAGCATCGCCTGGATTAAGAGTGACTGAACTGGGTGTAATGTAACCACTCCAATCTTTAGGTGTATCTCCTATGTATAACAAAAATTCATCTGTATTTTCACCTACATTTTTTACTTGGGCTGAATAATCTACTGATGAAGATCTTTGACCTGATTTAGATGCACCTTCCCTCAGATAGATATCAACTGCATAAATCATATCAATTTCAAGATTCTGGTTAACATCTGCGTCAACAGAAGAATCTCCCTGCGAAGTCGCAGTTATCTCAAAATCCATATCATCGCAAACATCACTATCGCAGCCTACACCTTGAATAGGTGCATGAAAAATAATTGTAATTTTGTCTTGTTCACCCGAACTAAGTGAAATAGTATCATTTTCAATCTCGGCACGCCATCCTTGATCTGAAGAATCAACCCAATTAATATCTAAATCATAAGTATCAGAATTAGATCCTTCATTCCTAATAATGAAATCAATAGTTATTTCTTCATTACGTGTGAGTGTAGCCTCACCCGTATCTCCAACATCATATTCAAGCATAACTGCATAGGGAGGATCGTCCCTTGCTGAATCCAAACTTGTGTTTGAAAATAGCCTTGATTCACTCTCAACAACACTGTAACTAACACCTATAGTTGGTGAAAGTAAAACTAAGGCAACGAGCGATACGAAAATAGGGTATGCGCTTTTGTTCATGAATCATCACTAAAGTAGAAAGTTTATATAACTATTACTCGTCTTCATCTTGCTCTTTTTCAAGAGCCTTTGTAATTATATTCACTTCTTTTTGTAAATTGTGAATATCGTCTTTCATCTTGAGCATTGATACTTCAAAAGGTGTAAATCCTTGATTTGAAAGTGCTCGAGTTGCAATGAACATACCAAATAAAATGCCACCTAAGACTGCCGCTAAAGATACAGTGAATACTGAAAAAGAATAGAAAATAAGTAAATCACTTGCATCAAACGAAATCCAACCTATTTGGAATAAAAAAAGATACAGTAAAAATAACAAGACTAAGGCAATTGTGACTTGATATGCAACTGGCGCCCGATACAAATTCATGACTTATACTCCAACGCAACATTATAAGGTAATTGTTCAGTATTCAATATTTCTTCACCATCATCATTTATTGTTAATAAATCAATGTAAATCTGATCATCATCTAAATTAGTAACGATTTTCATCTTACACGAAAGTTCCCAAAATACCTCACTAAGATCTGTAGTAACTTTCAAATTCAAAAAACCATTTGCATCTGTTTCAAAATCCCCCTTAGAAAAATTCCTCTGATGACTAAAAACTGATGTTAGGGTTTGGTCATCATCATTTAATGAAATTGTAAAATTTCCCATTTTTACTCTTGGCATTGTGTACAAATAAATCCAAGTTTGATCAGAACTTGAATCAATTTGTAACGAAACAACCACCCTAGATGGCTCGGTATCCTGGCAACCTGCAAATGAAACTGTGACTAGTGCTAATGCAACCCATAAGGTACGGTACACTGATAAGTTCTACAGATGGGAGATAATAAGGATAATCTCAATAACTACCCTTCGTAGGACATATATGCCTGCAAAGGGATTCCAAGTCATAGCGATTGAGGCAAAACGTCACAAAAAAGCAGCTCCACAAAAACAAGTCCGAATTGATCATAATACCACTGTATTAGCTGTCAGAAAAATATCGGATACTGATTTATCTGTGGAAATGAGATACACTGTATCATATGGATTATTAGGAATAGTCCAATTGGATTGCGAAATAGTTTTCTTTGACAAACAAAAAAAGAAAATTAAAGATATCGAAAGTAAATGGGAAAGGGAGCACAAACTACCTGACAATATTGCTGAAATTATACATAATAGAGTACTGGCTCAAGGCTCATTTGAAGTTTTGAATATTGCTAAAAAATTAAACTTGCCACCTCCTTTCAAAATAGAAATACCTCAAATAAAAATTGGTAAACAAAAAAAAGATAATACAAATAAAGATAATAGTCCAGAAATTGCTTAATAATGCCTTCAACAACATATAATTGCCCTAACTGTGAAAGTAAAAATAAGCTAATTCTACTTGGGAATGATTATGGGATTTTTGAGCAAATGTGCAAAAAATGTTCATCGAAAATTGAAGTTGAAATTGATGAAAGTCAAAATATTTCTAAAGTTGGATCTAAGAAAAATAATTTGGCAAAAATTGAAGGAAAGGAGACAGTCCCAAGTGACTATGCAAGAATGAAAGGGGACGAACCCATACTGCAAAAGGAAGGTGTGAAAAATAAAAGTGACCGAATGGTAACAATTGTTACCTTCTTAATTTTAAGTGCATCTTTTATGGGTTTTATCACTGCTGGAGGGCTATATTACTCACCTGATGAATTCCCAGATTCTGATGAGATAAAAATTCAAGTTATTATCAAAAATCAAACGTCTAGCATCAGCGATGCTGAAATATACACAAATGGTATCCTCAATGAACAAAAATATTTTGGCAACGGAAGTTATGAGATCTTTCTGAAACCTGGAAAATATGAATTCAGAGTTATTGCTGCAAACCACACAACCGCAAATATGGAAGTTTACATACCTCCACAAGACAATAATCTAAGTTTAGTAGATTATGATAGAGGCCTACAGGGTGTGAATTTATTTATCTTCAATCTAGAAGAAGGTAAAGGCGAAAAACAACTTGACTCAAACACTTACAATCTGATGATTACTTGGTGCCCTGGATTAATGTTCATTTTCTCATTGATTGGAACTTGGGGTGCATGGACCACTTACACTCTACAATCATACAAAAATGCTCAAATTGGTGCATTTTTTTCAATTATAGCAATGGGATTCTTCATAATTGGGCCTATTTTAGGGTGCATCGCATTATTTTTATTGCCTAGAATAAAGAAATCCTTTAACCGTTCATTTTAAAAGTAGAAGTATGCAACTAAGTTTGTGAAGCTAAAAGCTGGATTAGAGATACATCAGCAACTAGATTGTGGAAAACTTTTCTGTAAATGTGAATCTGAGGACTCAGAAAAAAATATATCATTTCAGAGAAAGCTACATGCAACATCAAGTGAAATGGGAGATATTGACGTTGCAGCTCAAGCTGAAGGAATAAGGGAATTTACGTACTACAATAAAAGCTGTAGGTGTCTCGTTTATACTGATGAAGAACCTCCAAGAGGACCAAATCCTAAAGCTGTAGAAATTGCCTTAGAATTTGCTAAACTTGCTGGCGCTGAATTGCTTGAAGAAATTAACTTTATGCGCAAAATTGTGGTAGATGGATCCAACACAAGCGGCTTTCAACGAACTGGATTGATTGCAATGGGTGGGCAAATCGAATACGAGGGGGGAACTTTAGACATAGATCAAATCTGTCTTGAAGAAGATTCATGCAGGCGAGGAAAAAACAAAGATGAATATTTGATTGATAGATTAGGGATTCCATTACTAGAAGTTACTACAAAACCGCAGCTAAAAGAGCCCATCCAAGTTAAACAAGCTGCAAGAGCATTAGGCCGATTGCTGAGAGCTTGTAGAGTCAAAAGAGGCCTTGGGACAATACGTCAAGATGTTAACGTATCTATCAATGATGGCAATAGAGTTGAACTGAAAGGTTTTCAAGATTTATCAACTATGGATCAAGTTGTTGAAAAAGAAATTGAACGGCAGAAGAAACTTAACACCCTAGTTAAAGGGAAAACAAGTGAGCCTATCGATGTAAGTCAAATTTTCAAAGGTAAAAGAAAATTTGCTTTTGCCTGTAAAATTGAGAATTGGAATGGTGTGTTAGGTAACAAAGAATCCAAAGTAGGTCATTTAAGAATGGGAAGAGAATTAGCTGACCATGCAAAAAAAGCTGGACTGAAAGGAATCATGCATAGTGATGAATTACCTGCTTACGGAGTTAACAATGATGAGACGAAGGAAATTAATTCGAAACTCAAATGTGAAATCAAGGATTCATTTATTCTAATGTTTGGAAAAGAACTAGACGTTAGAAATGCTATGGAAAAAATTATTGAAAGGATTAAAAATTCTGGAGTCCAAAAGGAAGTAAGAAGGGTTACTCCAGAGGGTCAAACAAGATATCTTAGACCAATGCCTGGCGCCTCAAGAATGTACCCTGAAACAGACATACCTCCTATGAATTTAACCAAAATTTCAATCAACAAACCTAAAACTTTAGATCAGAGAGAAAAAGAATTGCCTCTAAATGAGGAAGAATCTAAGCAAATTGTGTCAAGAAATCTAGATTATAAATTCAATGAACTTCTAAAAGAATGTAAAGAACCCCAAGTTTTGTCTAGAATAATTCTTCATGTAATTCCTAACTTAGATTCTTCTAAGATTCAAATAACAGATGAAGATATCACACATGTAACAAAACTTGTCAGTGATGGAAAAATAGCAAAAGAAGGAATCGAAGAAGCTTTGATAAAAACCAGTAAAGGTGAAGAAATAACGTTAAACACAAAGGATGTTGAAGCTGATGTAATATCATTCATCGATTCACTAATACAACAGAGAAAAGATTTTGTCAAGGAAAAAGGAATGGAAGCTGTAGGGCCTCTAATGGGGCCAGTAATGGGTAAATTTAGAGGGAAAATGGATGGAAAGAAAATAAATAGCCTTTTAATGGAGAGAATTAAGGATGTACTGTGATGATTAGAAAAGCCCTGATTTTAGCTGCTGGGAAAGGAAACCGAATGTGGCCACTTACTGAAAATAAACCAAAACCACTATTACCTGTAGCTGGGAAGAGTATAATTGAAAAACAAATAATTGAATTGAAAAAGGCTGGCGTCAAAGAAGTAAGTGTACTGATTGGATATAAAATGAACCAAATTTCTGATAAATTAGGCAACGGTGATTCATTTGGATTAAAAATAAACTACGTTGTTCAGGAAGAACAAAAAGGAACTGGTCATGCAGTAAATCAGATGAAAGATAAAATATCTGAACCTTTTTACTGTCTGAATGGAGATACAATAATCAACCAAAATAATATTCAAAGATTATTGGACAATAAAGAACACATAGTTATGATGACTACTGAAGTTAATGATGGATCAAATTTCGGAGCCGTCGATTCAAAAAAGGGTTATCTTATATCTATAAAAGAAAAAGGCGTATCTGGAAAAACTATGATTAACGCTGGCATTTATTTATTTAATCCGGAAATTTTCAAGGCACTAGCGAATATTAAAAAATCAATTAGAGGTGAATATGAACTAACTGATGCTCTTGAGAGTATTGCAAGTGATGTAAAAGTTGTTGAATATGAAGGTTTTTGGAAAGACATTGGATCTCCGTGGGATCTTTTAACTGCTAATGAACAGGAAATCAATAATGTTGATGGAAAGAACGAAGGTAAAATAGAAGAAAATGTGATTCTTAATGGAACTGCTAGAATAGGTAAAGGAACTATATTGAAATCTGGAACATACATTGAAGGCTCTGTCTGGATTGGTGATAATTGTATCATTGGACCAAATGCTTACTTGAGAAATGGGACTGTACTTTGCGGTGATAACAAAGTGGGGGCTTCCAGTGAAGTCAAAAATTCAATATTAATGGAAGGTGCAAAAGCACCACACCATAATTATGTTGGTGACTCAATACTTGGTGAAAATTGTAATTTAGGATCAGGGACTAAAATCGCAAACTTAAAATTCGACAAAAGCGAAATTATTGTTGTCCATAGAGGAAAGAAAGTAAACACAAAGAGAAGGAAATTAGGTGCTATTATTGGAGATGATACCAAAACTGGCATAAATGCTTCAATCAATTCAGGTACAATACTAGGAAGTAATGTGAAAATCGGACCTGGTGCTATTGTTTCTGGTACCTATGAATCACAGAGTACTATCATCTAATGCATATTCTACAAGTTACTCCTTACTTTTATCCACACTTTGGTGGCGTGGAGTCACATGTTTTGGGATTATCCGAAAATCTGATTAAATTAGGGCATGAAGTTGAAGTCGTAACCTCAAGATACAGCCGAATGCCTGAGACTGAAAAAATAAATGGAATAAAGATTACAAGATTGCCTCAATGGATTAATCTTTACAACACTCCGGTCGTAACTGCGATACAAAAATTTGTGAGAATGAGCCATGCTGACATTGTTCACGTACATTCACCCCCCCCCCTTTACTGAAAGATTTGCTGCAAAAGGTGCTAAAAATTCCAATAAACCAATTGTAGTTACACATCATTGTGATTTAGAACTAAAAGGTACCTTCGGTAACATTGCTGTGAATTTATACCAACGATTTTTAGGAAAATATCCTTTGCAAATTGCTGATAGAGTAATATCTACTACTGAGAGCTACGCTACCACTTCTCGAAATTTATGGAATATTGATGTTGATGTGGTACCTAATGCAGTAGATATAGACCGATTTAAGCCAGATAATGATGGAAAAGTGATAAGAGAGAAATATGTTAGAGATGATGAACCAATTATACTATTTGTGGGACGGCTAGTTCCACATAAAGGTATTGGAATTCTTATCAGATCACTAAATTACACTGAAAAAGGTAAATTGCTAATTATAGGAGATGGACCTTACCTGAACTGGTTGAAAGATCTGACAAAAAAATTAGGGTTAACTGAAAGAGTTGTATTTGTAGGGCCAATTGCAGACTACTGGTTACCTGCCTACTATGCTGCAACTGATGTCGTCGTACTGCCTTCCACATCTAGACTCGAAGCATTTGGTATTGTTGGATTAGAAGGTATGGCGTCTGGAAAACCACTGATACTTAGTGACATCCCTGGAGTCAGAGATGTTATTTCTGAAAAAGAGGGGTTCATTGTAGAACCATTGGATCCAGAGGCAATAGCAACTTCCTTACAAGAAATTTGGAATTATCCTGAAAAGGCAAAACAAATGGGTATAAAGGGAAGAAAACGTGTTGAAAATTTCTTTTCTTGGCAAAAAGTTGCTAAAGATGTAGAGAGTATTTTTAATGAAGTATTAACTAAATAATCAACTCTTCATCAATATCAGTCAAAGCCATTTGATAGTGCGAATAATCTTGTCCTAAATTTTTCAGAGTTAACGCCTTACCGTATAATGCATCTGGGCAAGTAATATCGCAACCTATGGCGCAACTAAAATATTGATCTGCCGCCTCAAAATTACCCAAATCGTATGAATTCCAGCCAGCTAGAAGCCAAGAATCCAGGCTTTCTGAATTATGATCAAGAGCTCCATGAATTGTAGATAAGGAAGCTTCATAATCTCCTAAATTTCTTTGACATTGTGCTCTTAAAAAAAGAACATCTTGGTTATCCCCTTCCAATAATTTAAGTGCTTTAGAAGGTGAATTATCAATAAGCTTTGATGCAATCAAAACTTGAAGAGTCTGTGATTTTATTGTAGAATCAAGAATCTCTTCCATTCTATCTAGCAAAATATCTGGCTCGAGAGATTTAACTAATAATAAACGTCCAGATAATGAATCGGGATCTAAAGCTAATCCTTCCTCTATTAACTTTAAGGCCTCATCAACTTTATCATATTCTATCAATACCTCTGCTTTACGAAAATAAGGTCTACTAGTCTCTGGAGCAACAGTGATTGCATTACTATATTGCCTAAGTCCCTCATGCAACACACCTGAGACATAGAGTATTCGGCCTTTTTCAATCCAGTCAAGATCTCTCATTCTATTTCTAGAAAGCATATCCTGGGCTCTAACTGCCTCATCAAAGCATTGTAATGCTTGTAATTCATCGCCTATTTTCAAATTGACGTCGCCCAAGGCAACCCAACAAGGAACGTGCTGACCATCAAGCGCTAAACCTCGGTTTATTATTTGTCGACTCTTTGTAAGAAGATTCAAACTGAGATAACAACGACCTAATGCCTCGTAATAATCCGGGTCTTGATTATCTAACTCAATCGAGGTTTCTATGTATTCCAATCCTTCTTCTGGTTTACCTAATTTAACCAAGGCTCTGCCTTTTGCCATCCAGGCATAATGAAAAGTTGTATCTAATTTAATTGCCTGCTCATGATAAGGAATAGCCTCCTCATACCTGTGCAAGTGGTCTAAAGCATTCCCAATATTGTTGACTGCAATAACATAATTTGGATCTAACTTCAAAGACTTCTTGTAAATTTCTATACTTCTCTCATACTGGCCTTGGTTATAGTGAACATTAGCAAGATTATTCCAAGCTATCTTGTCACTCGGATCCAGATCAACTGCTTTCTGGTAATAATCCTTAGAATCATTCAAACGCCCTGATAGCTGCAAAGTATAACCATAATTGTACCATGCTACAGCATAACTAGGGTCTGAACGCATAGACTCATCATAGCATCTCAAATGCTTCGTTCCATCGATTAATATTAAAATTAGCAAAACCCACGATTATTCCATGCTGGAGCATTTTTAGGTTCAAGTTCAAGTGAAGCTGCATATGCTTGAATAGCTGCCTCAAATATTTCTTGACGCTGCAAAGAATCTCCTAGTCTCATATGGTATCTAGAAACATTAGGTGCTAAACGGCAGGCTTCTGTGTAATAATTCATTGCTTTCTTAGGATTACCTACTGACATCTCAAGCATCCCAAGACGATTATGGAGTTGGGGATCTTCTGGAGCCAATTTGGAGCCAATTTCAATGCTTCTAAAAATTTTATACGGGCACCATTTACTTGGCCATCTGCATACTGTGATTCCCCTAATTCAATAAGGTCAACAATATCCAAGTTAATCACCAATTATCTTGTTTATACGTGATATGGCGTCCTTCGTATCTTTTTTTAGTTTTTCCCATTCGGCTCCACCATGTTCATGAGCGGCAGGCTTGTTTTTAATAGACGTATCATAGCATTCCAATGCTTCACGAGGTCTATCCAACAACTCCAGAACATATCCTTTGTTGTGCCAAGCCCATGAATAATCCTCCTTGAGCTTTATAGCTCTATCATAACAGTCGAGAGATTCCTCTAATCTGTTCAATTGACGAAGAGTAACTCCTCTATTATTCCAAGCACTACGATTTTTAGGATTTAATTCTGTTGATTTCTTGAATGCCTTGAGGGCCTCATTAAGATCACCCACTCGAAAGAGAGCTTTACCTAAATTGAACCAACAAGTTGCATATTTTGGATTAGATGCAAGTGCTCTCCTGTAACTATCAATTGCTTTGTGGTTATATCCAAGACGTGTCAGAGCAACACCTCTATCGTTAAATAAAATAGAATCATCAACACTCAAACTTTTCTTTAACGATTCTGAAGCCTCAGTATATTCCTCAAGTTCATCATGTGATAAGCCTTTAGCTTTCAGAACTGCATTATCTTCTGGCCTAAAATCTAACACTGCATCAAAATTATCAAGTGCCTCTCTATATTTACCTAAACTGTGTAAAATTTTCCCTTTTTGGTACAATGCATCCCTATGTTGGGGAGATGTCTTGATCACCTTTTCAAAAACGGATAAGGCTTCGTCATATTTGCCCATTTCTCTAAGTGTATTCCCCTTAGAAATTAAGGCCTCGACATAATCTTGTTTTTTACTCAAAGCTTCATCAGAATAATAAAGCGCTTTTTTTAGTTTGCCCAACCCTAAGTAAGCTATTGACTTGTCTTTGAGTAGAATAGGCAGGTATTTTTCTTCTAATTTGATATTATCCAGTATCTTTAAGGAATCCTGAAATCTCTTAGACTTGAGATAAATTTTAGCTAACTCATGATGAAGATTCTGTGATTTTGGAGTAATTGCTATAGCTTTCTTAATAGATTTTTCTGCTTTAGAATATAATTCTAATTTATTGTAAGAAATTGCTTCATCCTTTAGTTGCTTCAATTGTTTAGACACTGCTGTAACCACGAATACTAAACCATAAGCCCAAATATAAGAAGTTTATTTAATGTGCTAATTACTAACTTGATAATGAAAGTAGGACTGAATGGTGATTCATTAACCATCAATAAACTCGTAAGCGTTGCCCGAAACAATAGTAGTGTTGAAATTACTGAAAAGTCCTGGAAAAGAATTGAGAATTGTAGAAATATGCTCCAAAGTAAAATAGATTCCCATGAAATTATGTATGGGATAACTACGGGAATTGGTGAATTTTCCGAGGTTACTTTGACACCAAATCAGACTAAAGAATTTCAAAAATTACTTGTTAGAAATCATGCTGCAGGTATTGGAGAGCCTATGGATATTGAACTAGTTAGAGGCGCCATATGTGGACGTATTAACGTACATCTGAAAGGCTATTCTGGTGGAAGAAGAATAATAACTGAATATCTAAAAAATGTTCTAAATCACCAAATTACTCCCGTTGTTTGTGAAAAAGGATCGGTCGGTGCATGCGGCGATTTAGCACCAATGTCGCAAATAGCATTAGCACTAATGGGAGAAGGCGAAATGTTCGTAGACGGAGATATAATTAACTCTAAAAATGCCTTAAAAAACATCGGACTTGAACCTTTAGAATTAGAGGCAAGAGATGGACTCGCTCTAATCAATGGCAGTAATGTTCTCACCGCTTTAGCTGCACTCATACTTTATGATGCTGAAAGATGGATGAAAATGCATGATATTGCTGCAGCTATGACTTTAGAGGCTTTGAAAGCTAATATGAAACCATATGATAAAAGAATACACACTTTAAGAGGTTTTAAAGGATCTCAAAAGATAGCTGCAAATTTAAATTTATTAACTGCTGAATCTGAAATATTATTTAGTGGAGAAAAGAAGGTTCAAGACGCTTATTCTATGAGATCAACGCCACAAGTTGCAGGATCACTTAGAGATTCGTTGGAGTACGCGAGAGAACAAGTTGAAACTGAACTCAATGGTGTTGGAGATAACCCTATATTCTTGACAAAAGAAAAGGAAGTCCTTACAGGAGCAAACTTCCAAGGCACTCCAATTGCCTTACCTATGGAAATGATTGGTACTGGATTAAGTATGGTTTCAGTTTTATCTGAGAGAAGATTAAACAGATTAACAAATCCTGCTTTGTCTGTTGGACTACCTCCATTCTTAACTGAAAAACCAGGTTTACATTCAGGAATGATGCTTTCTCAATATACGGCAGATGCTTTAGTTGTTGAAAGTAAAATATTGTCTCATCCTGCAGCGAATCAATCAATTCCTGCTGCTGCAGACCAAGAAGACTTTGTCTCCATGGGTTTGACTACATGTCAAAAGGCAAGGCAAATCATGGATAACTGCTTTGGAGTTCTAGGAATTGAAATGATGGCTGCTGCACAGGCTTTGGACATAAGAGGTGGGAAGCTTGGTAAGGGAACCTCAATTGCCCACCGCGTAATAAGAAAATACGTTGATTATCTTGATGATGACAGACCTCTCTACAGAGATCACAACACTATGGTAGAATTATTAAAATCTAACGAAATATTAGAAGATGTCGAAAAAGAATTAGGCGAACTAAACTAATTATTTGTAAACTCTACTATCGATTCACGAACTATATTTATTATCAAATCTATTTCTTCAGAAGTTATCCAAAAGTGGGGTGTAAAACGAAGTGCATTCTTGCCCCCATGGATAACTCCAAGACCTCGACGGCGACACCAAGGCTCTACGGCGTCAAAGCCTATAACTGGTAAAATATCTGGATTCAATTCAACACTACACAATAGACCTGTGCCTTGAACCTTAACTACATGATCTGGAAATTCTTTTGCGAGAACATTTAATTTTTCTACAAACTCAATCCCTCGCACCTTGATATTCTTGCGTAATTCAGGAGTTATATTCTCGAGAACTGCTGTAGCTGTTTCCAAAGCACGAGGATTTGTAGTCATAGTATTACCATAGATTCCTGTGACATACAACTCAGAAGCTCGGGAATTCATGCCCAAAACTGAAAAAGGATATTGACCTGCATTAACTGCTTTAGACCATGTCTCAAGATCTGGTTCCTCACAATCTTGAAAACCATCATAATCTATTATTGATAAACAACCTTGACCTCTAATTCCTGCTTGAATCGAATCAATCAACAATAAAGAACCATGTTCTTTAGTTAATTTCCTAGCTTCGTCATAAAACTCTCGAGTAATACATTGACCTGGATTACCTTCGCCTTGAACTGGTTCAATTGCCATTAGTTCTATGAAAGCATTATCTTCATCTGCTTTAGCATAAATGTCTTTTAATGCTTGAATGTCGTTTGGAGGTACAAGATAGAGATTATCTCTATTACGAAATGTAGCTAAATTCTTATCATAACTATCTTTACATGAATGGGACAACTGAGCTGGGCGATCAGTTCGACCATGGAATCCATGTTCTATTGCAAGAAGCTTGATTTCCTTTCCTTCATGTCTTGCTCCTGAAGATGTCAGAATATTAGAGTTAACGTCTGCTATGCGTAAACTTACAGTTACTGACTCTGAACCACTATTCATACAAATGAAATGGCTAAATGGGCAAAAACCTCTTGTATGACCAAGTTCTTGTCTCAAACTATCATCAAGACGCTTCTGTGAAAAGGAAGGTGTCATTACATTGGCCATTACCCAATTTTTAGACATTGTATCAATTATAGAATCGGGTCCATGGCCTGAGCCAAGCATACCATAGCCACCATTATCGTGAACTACTGCACCATGTGAAGTGATAATCCAAGGGCCTTTAGCTGCAATTGCAATGTATTGATTAACCGTTGCAGATTTATAAAAATTGATATAACCTCTCTGCAAAGTCTTAATCAAGGAATCCTCGCCCTGCATCAGAGTGTCTGTACCAAACTCATCGCGAAGGCTAAGATGATAATCATGGGCTTGCTCTATTGCAGTTGCCAGATTAGAATCCAAAGAAAGAAATTTGGAAATCTCTGAGTCAAGAAGTCCTACTGTGTTCGCTTTGCCACTATTCTTTCGAATATCTTCTAATTTAGATAAAATAGATTCATACTCATTAGTTATACTAGCACTTGCAGCCATTAATTTATTACTAAATATGCGCCCTAATTAAACTATTCTACAGATTATGAAGCTTTCTCCAATAATGAAATTGCAGTAGGCAATTCTTCGATACAAGTTATATCTTTTGAGAAAAGTGAAATGAAACTATTCCAAAAAGAAATATTAGGAACCAAATCAATAGATTCACCATACTTTTGTAGCCGCTTAGCAAGAACGCGACCGGTCCTATCCCAATCTGTAAATATAATGAATTCACGAGAAACTGGAAGAGTTGATAGTAAACTTTCAACAGTAGATAATACTGATTTACCATCATTTAATTTCATAATCGGAGGATTAAATCCTAACTTCCTCAAAGCCATTTGATCTCTCTTGCCTTCTACAATTATAGGTACACCAAGTTCATTAACAGATTCAAGAATTAGGTTGAAAATAGCTAATTTTTTTTGAGGACTTGTGTAGAGTTTACGCTTCATAGTCTCAGCTAGTTAATGAACATGGGGTCTTAAGTTAAGCTACCTGTAAGCGTCGATGATTAAGGTAAATGGCCTAACTAAATATTACAGCGGTAGGCCTGCTGCAACTGACATTTCATTCGAGGTTGGTAAAGGTGAAGTTTTTGGATTACTGGGAACTAATGGGGCTGGTAAATCAACAACAATAAAGATGATGTGTGGACTTCTAAAACCAACTAGAGGTTCAGTACAAATTGGAGGTGTAGATCTTCAAAGAAGACCATTAAAGGCAAAGTCTCTGATGGGTTATTTACCTGAAAATGCTCTAATCTATGACAAACTAACTGGAGCTGAAATGCTTGAACTAGTAGGCAAATTACGAAAGCTCTCTAAAAAAATGATTAAGCAGAGAACTGAATACTATGCAAAATCTCTAGGTTTAGGCAACCAAATTGATCATGAAGTTGGTACATATTCAAAAGGTATGCGCCAAAAAATTGCCATTGCAATGACTCTTATCCACGATCCTGATATCATATTGCTTGATGAGCCTGCAAGCGGATTAGATCCAAGGTATACTAAATTATTGAAAGACTGGATTAGAAATCTGTCTTCAAACGGTAGAACTGTACTGTTATCAACTCACATTATAGAACTAGCTGAAACTTTGTGTAATAAAGTAGCAATAATTGACCAAGGGAAATTACTGACTGTTGGAACAATAGAACAAATACTAGCAAGTACTGGTGTAAATAACCTAGAAGATGCTTTCATAAGGTTAGTTGGATCTTATTGAATTTTATTGGAACGTTTGCTACATTCCTCAATGATTCTTCTTGCCCATTCTAATTTTTTTAATTTCTTTGGACTGAAGTTTCCTGAATATAAACCTATTTTATCAAAGTCAAATCCAATTAATCTTACTGATTTGCATTCATGTGAAAGAGACATCATCAAAGCTCTATCACCATCTGTAAAACCACCCCAGCACGAAGTCAAAGCTGCAGGATGAGCTGACGTTATGCATATAGGCTCAATTACTGACGAATAATCAGGAAATCTACTTAGATTGTCACCATGAACATGTACAATAACTCTACAACCATTATCGAAAGCATATTTTAAATCTGAGATATATCCATCCATGTCTGTTACTACAAAATCTGGAATTGTATCTCTCTGTAGGCATGCCTTAACAGCTCCATCAGCAGCGATAACTGTACCATCTGGTATAGTTTCTTGATCTGTTATTCCTGCACCTACAATTACTACATCTTTCTGATAAAGTAATTGACCTAAATCATTATCAGATTTGAAGTATCGCGAAGATAAGTTTACTGCTAGCTCTTCCCTAACCTTAGAAAAAGAAAATTGCTTCTCAATATCTTTCTGATATTTCCACCACCAATTAATGTCAAAAGCCAAGACTAGACCAACAGTTACGTGAACCTAGTTTACCAATTAATTTTAGAGTGCGTTGCCGTCTTCATCACAAGGAACTTCTTCACCAGTATCTGGATCAATATAGTAGAAAGAACCATCTTCGTCCTCATAAATTTCTACTTCATATTCCTCATCATCACTACCAATATCGCCAAAGTCTCCAAAGTCTGCACCACCAACTGAACCGCCAGATGCTGCTGCACTCAAAAGATTCATAATATTGTTCTCTACTGCGGCTGCATCTCTAGCTTCAGCTGAAGTTTGAAGTGCATCAATCTTACGCTTTGTAGTTTCATAAGACTCTGTCATTTCTGTAAGCTTCTCAAGTTGCTCATCTCTTTCCATTTTCAAGATATATGCTAATTGTTCTTCAATCTTTGACAATTCATCACGAGCATTTACCAAACGGCCCAAAGCTCCATGGAAGCGTTCTGCAACCATTTCAATATCTGGATCTTCTAAGTCCATTTGCTCTTGCTCATCAGCGTCTTTCTTAGCATTCTCGGCAGCTTCAAGCTCTTCTAGCTTTTCTTTTGCTGCTATTTCTTGGGCACGAACTAATATCTCATTAAATGCTGATATGTGTTCTTCCAATTTTGTCGCTGCTCGGGATGCATCATAAGCGGAGACTTCCAATAATTCTTCACGCTCTGATAAGCTCTCCATGCGGCGTTCTACACTTTCCAATCTTTGTCTGTCTCTTTCGTTCATTTCTTCATCTCCTGCGATTTCTCCTTTTTGCATCTTGAAAGCTGTTCCTGCTAGGAGTATTCCTAGTATGAAAAAGCCAAAGAGTGCTACAAGGTTGTAAACATAAC
>JBJLBY010000050.1:0-19804 GCA_045567975.1 Candidatus Poseidoniales archaeon
TATTCTATTAACACCATATTTCATTATATAGAGTCCAATTTGAGTAATTGTGAAGCACATCTTAGTATGTGTGGCTTGGCCTTATGCCAATGGACCTTTACATTTGGGCCATATGGCTGGATGCTATTTGCCACCAGACATATTCGCAAGATACCATCGTCTGAAAGGAAACAAGGTTTTGATGGTTAGTGGAAGCGATATGCATGGAACGCCAATAACGGTTACAGCACAGCAAGAGGGTAAAACTCCAGAAGAGGTTGCTATGCATTATCACGAAATCAATAGCAAATCAATAGAAGATATGGGAATTTCGTTTGATCTCTTTTCACACACACATACAGAGGAACATTTTGAAGCAGCTCATTGGATTTTAGAAACTCTTGACAAAGAAGGATACATAGAACCTCGAGTCTCTGAAGAACCTTATGATCCTATAGCTAAGCAATTTTTGCCAGACAGATATGTCGAGGGTACTTGCCCACATTGTAATTATGAATCAGCAAGAGGCGATCAATGTGATGACTGCGGTAAAACTTTAGATTCCAAAGAATTAATTAATCCATGTTCGAAGTTAAATCCAGATGCCAATATTGAATTCAGAGAAACAGAACACTTATTTTTCAAATTATCAGAATTTAGAGATGAATTGTTAGATTGGCTTTCTGAAGGCAAGGATCATTGGCGTCCTTCAGTACTAAATTTCACACGTAATTGGCTCAAAGAAGGATTAATCGATAGGGCCGTCACACGCGATTTAGAGTGGGGAATTGAAATTCCAAGGAAAGGTTACGAGAAAAAGAGAATGTATGTTTGGTTTGAAGCGGTGATGGGTTACTATTCAGCATCATTGCATTGGGCAAAAAATCAGGGAAAACCCAACCTTTGGAAAGATTGGTGGGAGAATGATGATGCTGAACATTATTATTTCATGGCCAAAGATAATATTCCATTTCACACGATAATTTGGCCAGCAATGCTATCTGGCTGTAATTTGCACCTTCCTTATGATGTTCCAGCAAATGAGTATCTTTTACTTGATTCTACTCAATTTTCTAAATCTAGGAGACATGCAGTTTGGATGCCAGATTATTTAGATAGGTACGACTCAGAATTGTTAAGATACTATTTGGCATCTATCATGCCTGAACAAAAGGATGCTAATTTTACTTGGGAAGATTATGTTACTAGAATAAATAATGAATTAATTGGAAATTATGGTAATTTGATGCATAGAGTTATCTCTTTTGCTCAAAAGAATTTTCCAGATGGCCTAAGTGCAGAAAAATCAACGATTCCTTCCTTGAACGAGAAAATATCAGAAATACATACTCGTGTTTCAGAAGCTCTTGAAGCTTGTAAATTCAAGAAAGCTTTACAAGCAATTATGGAATTATCGCAAACAGGTAATATTGAATTGAATGAGGCTGCACCGTGGAAGCAAGTAAAAGGAGATCGAGACGCTTGTGAAGCAACTTTAGTCACATTCCTAAATCTGTGTAGAAGTTTATCTGTATTGATGACACCTTTCCTTCCTAAATCGTCACAAAAAGCGTGGGAATATTTGAATCAAGAAGGAAAAATTGAAGATCATGGTTGGAATTCAGCATTGGAATACAAAGCTGATTTCAACTTACAACAACCTTTGCCATTATTCAGTAAATTGAATATGCAAGAAATATTGGAGAAAGAAATGCCCCCTGAGGAAACAAACGAGCTAGCTAACGTCAAACCAGAAATTACGTTTGATGACTTTAAAAAATTAGATATACGAGTTGGAACTGTGGAAAAAGTCGAAGCCCATCCTAATGCTGATAAACTTTGGTTATTAGATGTAAATTTCGGCGGACCTACACGAAGAATTGTGACAGGTCTTCGCGGTATATATGAATCTGATGATTTAGTTGGAAAAAAGATTGCCGTTTTGGTTAATTTGGCTCCAGCTAAATTTAGAGGCGAACAATCAAATGGTATGTTACTTGCAGCAGAAGGTGAAGGTATTGTTAGTTTGTTACAACCAGATAAAGAAATAGAAGACGGTAGCGAAGTACATTAACTTAGATGAAAATAGGAGTAGTAGGCGCAGGAATTTCTGGCTTAGCTATTTCATTAGCTGCAGAAAGAGCAGGACACGAAGTAGTTCTTTTTGAATCTGAGAGCGATGTGGGGGGGTAGAATGTCTTCTATACGTTTCGGCCCTTACATAATCGATATTGGATTTCATGTTTTACATACTGCTTATCCTTCACTACATAGGTGGATTGATTTTAACAAACTTGAATTTAAAGAAATGGAAAAATGCACGGAAAGTATTGATCCAGACACAGGGAGGAGAAAATTACTTGCTGATGCAATAAGTATGCCTCTCAAGCTTTTTCCAACATTGAGAGCAACTGGTTTACGAGATGGCCTTAGACTTTTGAGATGGAGATTAGCCTCTAACAGTAAAGATATAGAAGCACCTCTGGATTTTAAATCTGAAAAAATTATGGCTGGATTTAAACAACGAGGTTTCTCAAATACACTTGTTCAGAATATTCTTCGTCCGTTGTTTGCAGGAATCACTCTCGATCCTGATTTGGAAGAACGCATGAGTTTTGCTTCTTTCACTTGGGCTGCAATGAGTTTGGGTTCAATGGTTATGTTAAAGGGCGGCATCCAAGCAGTACCTAATCAATTGGTTAACAAGTTAATTAGCACGCAGCTCCGCCTAAATTCTAAAGTTGATGGTGTGTCATCAACAACTATTACTTGTAACAAACAAACTGAGAAATTCGATAAAGTAGTCTTAGCTACTCCGCAAAACGTCAGCTTTAATCTCCTAAATCGTAAGCCATTGACAAAGGTAAAGAAGACTGCAACAATTGTTTTCAACTCATTTAAAAATCCATTATCTAGACATAGATTACTAATTAATGAGAAATATGGTTTAAATGGGAACAAAATTCTCCACGCCCATTCGCATCCCTTTCATCCCCATTTAGTAATCGCCACAGTTATTGGGAAAGACGCAGATTCATTACAAGATAATCAAGATGAAATATTATCAGAGTTCGAGAATTGGTTCGGTAAGCAAGTTAGAGAATGGGAGTTTGTAACTGTAACTAAAGTAGATAATGCATTACCTTTGATAGATACCGAACATATTGGGAGAATCAGAGAGCCAATTTCTGAGAAAGGAATTCTGCTTGCTGGCGATTATACTACACACCCTTCAGTTCAAGGGGCCTTATTTTCGGCAGAGAGAGTTTTGGATCATTTAGGCATTCCAATTCCTGACAAAACAATAAATGCCACCACCTCTCAAACTAATTTAGGGCCTGTAGCCTAGCCTGGAAGGGCGTCTGGCTTCTAACCAGAAGATCCAGGGTTCGAATCCCTGCAGGCCCGCCATTATCTTAGAAAGGTAATTTTGTTAAATCTACGTTTCCGCCAGTTAGTATAATTCCTACTTTCTCAATATTTTCTAGTTGTTTGAATTTAGGACTCATGACAACTGCAACAGGTGTGGCACAACTTGGTTCAATAATAATCTTCATTCTTTCCCAAATTAGTTTCATTCCTTTTATAACTTCATCGTCTGAGACTGTGTATATTGCATTCAAATGATCTTTTAGTATATTCCACGTATTTTCTCCCATACTGGTCAGAAGTCCATCGCAGATGGTTTTAGGATCTTCTTGAGGGAGTAATTTCCCTTCTTTTAGGGAGCGATATGCATCATCAGCACCTTTAGGTTCTGCACCAAATAATTTTGCATTTGGTAACAAACTGCGTGTAGTTACACAAGTACCAGACATCAATCCGCCACCACCAATTGGGGCAATCATCGCATCAAGTTCACCTGCGTCTTCAATTAGTTCTAATGCAGCAGTTCCTTGCCCAGCTATGACGTTTGCATTGTTGAAAGGGTGAATTACAGCAGCACCAGTATCTTGAGCAATACCTTCTAGAGTTGTTCTTCTTGCTTCTAATGTAGGTTCGCAAAGAGTAACATTTGCCCCGTAGCCTTTTACAGCATTCAATTTCACATCTGGTGAATTATTTGGCATTACAATATAGGCAGGTATTCCTCTCTTTTGGGCTGAATAAGCAATGGCCTGGGCATGATTTCCACTACTATGAGTACATACACCTCTTTCAGCTTCTTTATCACTAAGCATAGAGACTGCATTCCAACCACCTCTGAATTTGAATGCACCAACTTTCTGAAAATTTTCACATTTGAAAAATAGTTTACGGCCAGCCATTTGGTCTAAAGTTTTGCTGGTTAGTACCGGAGTTCTATGGCCAACTCCTCTTATTCGCTTAGCAGCAGCACGCACATCGTCTATAGAAGCAGCATATTCTACCATTGGATTTTAATGGGATACAACTAGGATAAAAAAGGTTAATATGGCTAATCCTTCTGAATTATTATGGTGAATGGCCATTCTACAAGTCTAATTTACGAGGAGAAAAAAACAACATATTGGATTCTTGGGTTTACGTTAGTTCTTTTCAGTATGTTGTTTTTTCTAGGCTACTTGTACACGATAAATGAACTTAAAAAGTTCATAATTCTTCCATTAGTAGGTGTTTTCTTTGGATTGTCTATTTTTATCAATATTGCATTTTATTCTATTAAAATTTATGATGACAAAACAATACAATTTGGTTTTCCAACTTGGAATAAAAGACTTCAACCAAATGAAATAATATCTATTGAAGAAGTACCATATCAGCCAATACGAGAATTTGGTGGTTTAGGTTGGAGAGTTGGAAGGTCTCGGAAGAAGGGCAAATGGAGAATTGGTTATGTTATGTGGCTTCAGAAAGGCGTTGAAATAGAAGCAACAAACGGAAAATACTATGTTTTTGGAACAAATAACCCTCAAGAGATTATCTCTTTAATGCGCTAATTTTTCTAGTTAGGGTATTTAAACCTTTAAATAGACCGTTTATATACACAGTTCTCCGAGGTATTTTACATGGCAGAAATAATAGTAGTCAACGTCGTAGCAAGTGCATCAATTGGAAAAGAATTGATGCTTCAAGACATAGCTTTTCAACTCGAAGGAGCAGAATATGATCAAGATCGATTTCCAGGACTCATCTACAAATTAGCTGAACCAAAGACTGCGGTTCTAATTTTTAGAAGTGGTAAAGTAGTTTGCACTGGTGCAAGATCGATTCCAGATGTTCATGTTGCAATTAACAAAGTAGTTGATGAGTTAAGAGTTTTGGACATGCCTGTTAAGGATGAACCAGATATAGTAATTCAAAATATTGTAGCAACAACTAATTTGGAATCAACACTTAATTTAATCCAGATAGCAATGTCTTTAGGTTTTGAAAATGTGGAATATGAACCTGAGGCTTTCCCAGGTTTAGTATATCGCATGGATGATCCAAAAGTCGTTCTTCTTCTTTTCGGAAGTGGAAAGATGGTTTGTGTTGGAGCTAGGGAAGTCAATGACATTAAGAATGCAGTTAGAAACATTAAGGAAGAATTATCTACTGCAGGTTTAATGCGGACATAATCCGATGATAACAGTTGAGCAACTGATTCAGAGATTAGAGGCTTTACATGAAGATACTAATGATGAATCTCTACTTGTCACATTAGATATACTCAATAGTATGCGCCGCAATCTTGCTAGCCGTAACACTCTTTATGGCTATCTTTCTGATGACAAATGGCGCGACTTGGAATGGTGAAATAAATGAGTCAAACATCGATACAAGAAATAAGAACTTTGAAGGTAGGCAGGTACATAGTTATAGACAATGAACCGTGTAAACTGGTAGAATACACTACATCAAAACCAGGAAAGCATGGAGAAGCTAAAGCACGTATGGTTGCTATAGGTCTTTTCGATAAACAAAAGAGATCTTTAGTTCACCCAGTGAAACACAAAGTTCATGTCCCTCAAGTAGATCGCAGAAAAGCCCAAGTTTTAGCAAATATGGGTGCTGAAATACAAATGATGGACCTTGAGACGTTCGAGACATTTAATATTCCATTGACTGACATTCCAGAAAAGTTCCATGGTAATATGGAATCTGGAAATGAAATTGTTTTTCTGTCAGCAATGGGTCGTAAGCTGGTAACAGACTAAAGTGTCAGAATTCTTTGCAGACGCTGAAGAGTCGTTTACAGATTCCCGTTTTGTTTACTATGGGTATCCATTTGATGGAACTACTTGTTTTAGGAAAGGAACTTCTCAAGCACCTGATGAGATACGAAAGAGTAGTTACAATTTTGAAACTTACCTAATGGAGTTAGGTATAGATTTATCAGAAGTTAAGGCTAATGATTGGGGTAATTTAGATTTAACAAATAATCAAAAGACTAATGAAAAAGCACTTCACGAGTTGGTTTCTAAGATAGTTAATTCTAATAAGTTTCCAGTTGGTTTAGGAGGGGAGCATTCTCTAACACCTTCTGCAGTTAAGGCTCTTCATGAAAAATATCCAACTTTGGCGGTAGTAATCTTAGATGCACATTTAGACTTTAGAAAAGAGTATGAAGGCAATCCTCTATCACATGCTACAGTAACTAGACGAGTTAGCGAAATAGTGGGAATAAATAACGTAAGACCTATAGGAATTCGTTCAGTTTCGCAAAGTGAGATTACAGAAGCTAGAGCGATTGGATTAAAATTTATAGAAACAGGATGGACTGAAGTCAGAGAGTATTTGTCAGATGCTATAGAAGATCTTGAGGGTCCAGTTTACTTGAGTCTTGATATGGATGCGATTGATCCAGGTTTTGCTCCAGGTGTGGGCACACCCGAACCTTTTGGCATGACTCCTTACGAAGTGTTACAAACAATAAACTTTTTCGCAGATAGAATTGTTGGCTTTGATTGTGTTGAAGTTTGCCCACCTCACGATAATGGCAATACCTCAGCCCTTGCAGCTAGATTGATTAGGCATCTAGTAGGTGCAGTTTGGCAATCTCAAGAAAGATTCAAATAATTAGTAATTAACAGGTATTGGATCCAAACTCCTCCACAAATACCATGTTGCAACAGTACACCAAGGACTCCATTTCTGCCTGTAAGCCTCTAATTCCACTTTACTCATTTTTTCTCCGTTGTTGTAATTTAGCTCTATAGCTTTAATCAAACCAATATCGCCTAATGGGAGTATATTTGGCCTAGCAAGATGGAAAATTAGAAACATTTCAGCAGTCCATTTTCCAATACCCTTAATTTTGCACAGTAAATCAATTGCTTCCTCATCATTTAAGTTAGACCAATTCACATCCAAAAGATTTGATTCGGCAATGTTCTGAATGTAATTTGCTTTTGATTTTGAAAGTCCGACTCCACGTAACTCTTCTTCTGAAAATGATTTGATTTTCTCTGGTTCAATATCATATTTGCACAATTCTTCAAGTTTTCTCCAGACAGAATCTGCAGCTTTAACAGATATTTGTTGGCCTACTACGGACCTTACTAAGGTTAGAAAGGCATTATTTTTTAGTTGCATTTTTTCGCCCCCGTAAAGTTTGATGATTTCCATGATGACAGGATCATTTTTTGATAGGTCTTTTGTGGCAACTTCCCAACTCTTTGATACATTCATGTTTACATTCTAAAATAACGTCGTACTAAAATAGTGCTCCTTTTGTGGAAACTCTGTGCGGGGGTCGCATAGTCTGGCCAATTGCGTCGGACTCAAAATCCGATCCTTAGTGGTACGTGGGTTCGAATCCCTCCCCCCGCACCATTATCTACAATTTTATCTGGCATCTTTCCACGACTTTCCCCTCAATTAAATGTTCTTTTACAATATCTTTGACATCTCTTTCAGGGTCTTTTATTTGATACCAGATTCCTTCGGGGTATACTACAACCGTAGGCCCTTGTTCACAAAAATCTAAACATCCAGCTTTATTTGCCCTTATTTTATCGGAGATTCCTTTTTTGTTTAATTCTTCTTTGAATAAAAATCTTATTTGGTTTTTCCCAAAGTCAGAACAACAACCTCTTGGGTGACCTTCAGCACGTTCATTTTCACATATAAAAATATGCTTTTCGAAGCCAATTTTGGTTCGTCCCTTCGGATCTTTCATGGTAAACTCTCCAACCACATTTTGTGGAATGTCAAATCATCAGTCAGTTCAGGATGAAAGGTCAATGCCATGTTTTTTCCTTCAATACAACCTACAATTTGTCCACTTTCCCAAGCTATGGCTTCTACATTATTTCCTATTTTAGTTATTGCTGGAGCTCTTATGAAAACGCCATCAAAATCGTAGTTACCCTTTACAGTTATTTGTTTTTGAAATGATTCTTTCTGACGTCCGTAATAATTTCGGTCAATTCTCATATCAATCTTTCCTAAATTTTCTTCATCGCAGTCTCCAATCAAGATTGCTCCAGCACAAGTACCCATGATGGGCATATTTGTTTGGTTAAGCATTTTCCAGAGGCCTGCATTCTTTAACAATTTGCGAAGTGTGGTAGATTCACCACCAGGCATTACTAGTCCTGATAAATCTGATAAATCATCACAGTTTTTAACAGAGACAGATTTGAACCCTAGTTTACTTATAGATATTTCATGTTCGGAAACAGCACCTTGCAGAGCTAGTACACCTATTCGCATTTTTGAAATACATCTGTTGCCTCTACAAGAAACTTAAGTTGCAAATTTCCAATGATAACCTTTATATTAACTTTGCAACGTGGTAAGTACCCTTCAATGGGTTTAGGCCCGTTGATACAAGGACTCAACCAAGGTGTGTTACATATGCAAGAAACCTATAAAATAGAGAAGAGAAATTGGGCTGCAAAGCTAATGGCTGTTGTAGTCGTCGTGACTATGGTCACCAGCACATTTGTGCTGTTTGCACCAGAGGCATCGGCAAGAACTGGCGAAGAAACAGGCGTCGGTTATACTTTTAAGGACAGTGACGAAGCAGACGGTCCTACCTATGACTGGAAAGAACTAGTTACAGCGTTAGGTGGTTCCGCTACGTCAACGTTACTAATTGATTACACCACAGATGGTGCTCAACCTATGACAGACATCGGATTTAGTTTCGAAATGTTTGGAAGAGAGTACACTGAGTGGAGTAACAGTGGAGATAATGGATTCATTACACTTGGAGCTCAGGCCTCAAGCATGTGGACACCATATCACATTCCTTACGCATCAGCAGGAACTGCAATTTTTGGCGGTTGGTTTGATGGTGGATTTTGTAAGTCTAAACAACCTCATTCTGGAGTTTATTATGACGTACAAGGAACAGAAGGCAGTAGGGAATTCATTGTTCAATATCAAGACCAAGTTCACTGGTATCCATCAGTTACAGGCTGTGGAGCTCCAGGAGGTACAGATGGACTTACTTGGCAAATTATCCTTTACGAAGGAAGCAATAATATTAAAATTCAATGGAAAGATGCAGATGGCGGCTATGGTTCAGATGATGAATGGTTAACTGCAGGTATTCAAGGTAAAACAGATGATGGAGTGCTAGGTTTAGAGTACATTTATCGTGGTGACCCGGCTCAGCCAGGTAATCTAGATGCAGTTCTTTTCGTACCACCTCCACCATTGCAGAACGATTTAAAACTTAAGAGTACAACAATCCCAGATCCGGTATCTCTAGCAGATGCCAATGTATTTGGAGCTGAAGTATTCAATAACGGTGTTAATTGTACACCTGTAGAAAGCTGTGCTCCAGTTAATGAGACAAATATAGAAGTAAACACACAAATTTTCTCAGTAGCAGAAACAACTGAAGAGTATACTTTTGATAGTGATGATGGTGGTTTTACACCAATGACTATTCAAGGTGCAAATAAGTGGACAAACAATTTGAATGATGGTAAAGGCGATCATAACTATGGTGATGACGGTGCTGCTGCAGATCCTGCAGACGGGGCATGGTCATCAGGTAGAAAATCAACTACACTTGGCGGTATGTTCAACGATAATCAGAAAATCCACTCAGATGGAACACACATCTTAGTCGCTGACAAAGGTTCAGACAGTATTTTGAAGTTGGATACTACAACTCATACAACAACAACAGTATTGGGACCAGACGCAACTAATCTTCAAAATGTATTGGATGTAACTGAAGACGGCACATACTACTACACACTTGGTAGAGCATCTAGTACATATTCAATGACTACAGTAGTATGTAAATGGAATATTTCCGATGGTGTACAGCAAGCCTGTAACAGTTCATCTGTTAGATATGGTGTAGCTTTAACTTACTATGATGGTGAAGTCTTTGTTTTACAAAGTGGTTCAACAAGTACATCCTATCGTAAAGCTATCATTTTGGCTGCAAGTAATTTGGCAGCTACAGGAGAAACAGTTGATTACTATAGTGGAGTCTCTTCCTACTCTTTTGCACATGATATAGATGCAGACGAAGACAGTGGAGACATATACATTGCATATAGGGATTACTACGGGCGCGTAAGAGCATACGAGGAACAGGCAGACGGTAATTACTGTGCTGGCGCAAATTGTTACAGTCAATATTATGCATATACTAGATATCATCAGAATGTAGATGTAATTGATGGTAAAGCATACACTACAGGTTACTATTCATCTTCATATGCTGGTGGATTAAGACATGCTTCTACAACAACTAAAGTTGTTACAAGTATGTGGACATCCTATGGTGATAACTATGGATACAGAGGATCTCTCGCTGTAACTGATGATGGTGATATTTACGTAACAACTAGTTATCAGTATAGATATTACTACTTCGCGAATTACGATGATAAGATATTGCATTATGATTGTTCAGCAACTTGTAACAATCAAGCAGACGCAGCATTGGGACCTAACCCAGCTAGTTTGTCAGCACTAAGTACACCAGGTTACGACACCTCATCTAAGATTGGTATGAGTATGTCTTTCAAAGTTTCATGGCAATTCTACTATATGTATGAAGGAGCTTATTTGGAAGTAAGTACTGATGCAGGTTCTACTTGGTCACATGTTCCTGATGATAAATTCACAAAGGGTGGATATTATGGAACAGCAATGGGATACTATGGTAATCCATTAGATCTTACTAAAGATTCTTGGACATACTACAACACTAACAATCAGTATTCATACAACACAAATACAGCACCATGGAAAGAACAAGAAGTTAACCTAGATGCATATACAGGTTATAGTGATGTAAGGCTACGTTGGGTTGTTGGTTTCAATCAGTATGATCTATCTTATTATGATTCATACTTTAGATTGGACGATGTTGTAGTTACTCTAAAGGGAGCAGACCAGACTTTTGCAGATTCAACAGAGACCATTGATACTTTGGCTTTCAAGGACTCAGCAATGGTTCATTTCTTTGATGGTCCTGGTAATGAATGGGTGCCAGCAGATGAAGGTCTTGTAGCTGGTGACACTGTGGCTGTATTAATCAAAATTAATGACAACAACAATGATCAAAGGATGGCTAATAACAGAATTATTGAATTCCGTGAAGTGAAGTATGTTATCTTTAATGATGATTTTGAAAGTGGAGATAAGGGTTGGACTTCAGGTTCAGTCACAATGGGTTCATCTACTTGGGGAATTGATTCAAATGATGCCTTTGGTGGAACTCACTCCATGGACAGTGGTATGAAGAATCCAGGAGGTATGCGTCCAGCAGATAATTACATCACATCTCCAGCTTTAGATTTGAGTATTGCAGTAGAAGCAACGGCTCAGTTCATGATGTCTTACTATGGTTATTACACATATGATGGGTATCAGGCTCAAGTGTCTGACGACGGAGGAGCAACTTGGTCAATGATTAAACCAGTAGATACTTCTCAGTACTATACTATGGTCAACTCTGCGTATTGGGGTAACCCACTTCGTGGCCAGCCAGGTTATAGTTACTATGGAACTTCAACTGGATTTAGCTGGGCACCAGACCCACAGGGATGGGTAAAGACTGAAATTGACTTGACACCTTATGTAGGTCAAAGTGATATACATGTCAGAATGGTAACTGGTTGGTCTAACTTATGTTGTGGACCTTACTACCAGACTTTCTTCCGTATGGATGACTTTGCAGTCACCGGTGTTGTTCACATGGACAACGTTGGTCTAGCTGCACTTGATCTTCCAGATCCTATAGAAGTTGGTTCAACCCTTCCTATTGGCACGTCTATCATTAATGCCGGTTTGAACGACCAAGCTGCAAACGCAGCTAAAATGCGTGTACAGCTAGGACCAATGGGTATTGTTTCTATGGCAGAAAGTGATGACATAGAATATGCATCACAGAGTGCAGCAGAATCAGAAGGATGGTCTATGAGTACAGGAACAGAAGGTTGTAACACAACATACTCTTCATGTGGATCATGGGGATTATATGGAGGAGTTACTGGTTTCTCATTGGTAACTGACGACGGAACTAGTATTGATGGAACTCACACAGGATTTGGCCCAGCCACAAATAGAGATGAATTCCAGATGTACTACGGTGGTGGAGAAAATCACGTTGAAACTCCAGCATACGATTTCAGTTCAGCTCCAGATGACTTGGCATTAACTTTGAACCACAGATACAACTTCGATTACTATGCTAATATGAGGGCATATAATGGCGGTAATGTTCAAATATCAACCGATGGTGGTACTAGCTGGGACCTATTAGTTCCAGAAGGTGGATATCCAGGTGCAATCTACAACTATGCAGGATATGGTAACCCACTTTACGGTCAGCAAGGTTTTGTACACTGTGGTGACTGTAGTGGAGTTTCTGGTTCAGCAGGATCTAATGCAGATAAATACATTGATTCATTGTTTGACATGGCAGACTATGCTGGCGAATCCGATGTTCGTATTAAGTTCGTAGCAGGAATGTACAGTTATCAATGGCCTGGTGACGGAGAGCACTGGCACATTGGAGCTTTAACTTTCAGCGGAACTGGAATGGATAAAGTGATTTTCACAGAGACAGTACAAGTAACAGGTACTGGTGCTGGTGGTACCTTTGTCAGCGGTGAAGCAGTTTCTAACTCATGGGACTATGAATTCATCGTACCAGGAAAATACAAAGTCGTGTTTGATGCTTGGATAGGTGCAAGTCCAGAGGATGGAGATGACTATGCAGCAGATAACCAAAGATCAGCAGTTAGAGAGACTATGTTTTCTGTAGCTTCAACAACTGCAGATGGTGATAGAGTTACTCCTGAGGGAGGAGATCACTTCGCTACAGTTGCTTATGCAGATGAGTGGACATCAGTTGTAGAAGGCGGTCCAAAGGACAGTTACAAGTGGCAACACTCGTCAGCTGCAGGTGGCCCTGATTCAGGCGCCCCAGTTTGGTGGACCGGTACTGATGCTTATGGAAGCTCCTACAACGGAGATGATACAAGCTTAGTATCTCCAATATTCGATCTTTCAACAGCATCATCAGCTAAGTTCATGATGAAGCACAGATTCTCGATGCATGGATACCAATATTCATGGGGTGGTTACTACTACGATGGTGGTCGTCTTGAGATTAGTTCTAATGGTGGACAATCTTGGGCGCCGGTAACTCCAACTTCTGGTGAAACCTACACGGGTAATATCTACAATTATGCATTCTACGGACATCCGTTCGCTAATCAACCAGCCTTTATCATGGGTTCATCTGGTGGTGGAGTTACAGGATCTTGGGTAACTTCAGAAGTTAGATTGGACGACTTTTGTGGTGAAGGATTTGATCAGATGCAATTCAGAATCCGTCTAGGTGGAACTTACTTCAACAATCCAACAAGTTGGCAAGTTGATGATGTAGGTATCTATGGCCTTGGATTTGATTTAAGTCAAGATATGGCAAATGCACCTTACACCCTCGAATTGGGTGAATCTGGCACCATCAGTACTAAGGTATCTAACCAGGGAGCTGGTGACCTCGGTGTAGGTGGCGTAGTTAGTGCTGCATATGCATACGCATACGTAGATGAGTATCCAGCTGTTGATGAGGAACCAGTTTGGGAACAGAGTACTTCTCTTGGTAACTTAGCTCAAGCTTACTTCGAAGAAAATACAGATGGTGATGGAAATCCACTAGGTACGTACAGTACATTTGGCGGTCAATCAACAAGTGAAGTATCCTTCGATTTCCCAGGAACTACCACACCAGGAGTTTACACAATTGGTGTAAGAATAGCTGATGCCAGCGGTGATGTTCTATCTGACTTGTTCGGTAGTAACAACCAGCACCAACACATGCTTGTAGTCGGAATGGCAGCAGACATGGGTAGTCCAGTTTTGACAGCGGATGATACTTGGACTGAAGTGACAGACGAACCAAGTTACGTAGGAGATGGTGCTCTTGGAACCTCTTGGGATAAGACAGCTATCAACACAATTATCCAGGATATCAGCATAGATAATATGGCATTCAGTCCAGCAGATGTAACTGTCCAAATAGGCACAGTTGTCAAGTGGACTAATGATGATTCTGCACCACACACAGTGTCTGACAAAGATGGTGTTTGGGCAGGCAGTGGAAGTCTGGCTCCAGGCAGTAGTTTCTCTAAGGCATTCTCAGAAGTGGGAACATACACCTATTACTGTGAAATTCACCCAATGATGGAAGGAACTATTACAGTTGAAGCAGACGTTAGAGCTGATCAACAAGTAAGAACTAATTACATGGAAATCTGGTCATCAGATTCATATCTTGTATTCTGGGCTAACTATGATTTGGGTTCAGCAGATCAGCTTACAGTCTACGCTCAACCAAAGGGATCTAGCATCGAAGATGCATCAACCATACGATTAGATGGAGCTAATGGCTTCGAAATAGTTGACGGAATGGATCACGAAATCGTTGGAGATTCCTTGATAGGTAATTCAGATGGTTGGAGCCCATACTACATGTCATTGAGTTCAAGTAAACTTGGTTACTCTACATTGGATTATGATCCAGAATCAGATAATGCCTATTCCTTCGTCTTTAGAGCAAGAGGAATAGATGGTTCAGCAGAGATTGGTGGAGTGCAATTGATTAGGACAAATGAGTTTGGAATGTATTTCTCAAAGACCGACTTTAGTAAGTTGACTTATGAGATATTCCCAAGCTTAGCTGTTGAAATTGATTACATGGCAAGGAATATTGGAACAAAGGATAACACCTTCCAAATTACTCCAGCACTAATCTTACAAGGTGATAAGGAAGCAAAAGTTGGTTATTGGGAAATAACTCCTAACGTTCTTGTAAATGGAGAATCTGTAACTGCAACATCTGAGAAAGTTGGTGACGATTTTGTCTATACCATCAGTCTTGCACCAGATGATCAAGCACACATTACAATGAGATTCGTTGCTCCGACATATAATCAAGCAACAGGTCAACCAGCTGGTAACAGCAAGTTTGATGTTGATATGAATCCATTTGATGTGGAAAGTAATGCAACGCTTAGGGATGATCCAAAATCAACCTTGTTTATCAAGCCATCACAATTTGTTCTTGGTGAGATGAGCTTCAACAAAGCAGGTGTAATTGAAGGAACCAATGTGTCCATCACAGTCAGGGCTTGGAACGAAGGTAACTATGCTTCTAACGTATTGGTCGTAATGTATATGTTAGATCCAAGTGGAACTATGTATGCAACACCAGAGGGCAACCAACGTATGACACGTATAGCTCATACAACAGTACCTCTCATGGAACCTAAGCCAGTCTTGGATTCACAAGGTGAATACAAGTATTGGTATGAAGCAACAGCAGTTTGGGAAGATGCAACTATACCTGGTAATCCAGCTCAAGACTTTGAGACAGTAGACGTCTATGCATGGATTAATCCATTCCCTCTCGAGCAAGTTGATACGGACGCTGGATTCAAACCACAGGATGAGTTCCAAGACCAGAGCAGTGATAATGACGCAGCAGGAATTATTGCAGTTGTAAAAGATAAGGCTTCTACGCCATCTTTCACAGTTGGTCTTCTCGGTATGTCAATGGCAGCATTGGTTGCAGCTATTGGTGTTTCTCTAAGAAGAGAAGAAGAGTAAAGGAACTAGTAAGTCAAATGAAGGGGGCTAACGTCCCCTTCAAACCGGTTAAACATTAGCGTCAGCTTTATCCTGTCTGGGGTAGGGTTGTCTGTATGTCAGAGCCAGTATTGTCGTTTGGAGCTTTTGCCCTAATTACGATAGGCCTTTCTGTCACATACTACTGTATACGCAATCAGTTTATGGTTTCTCAATCGTTGGTATTCATAAATTTCGCAATTTTTGCGTCTTGGTGGATACTTTATTTGGTTTCACCAAACTATGGTGTACAAGCCTTTGTTGATCTTGGCTTTAGATCCGAATACCTTGATTCGCCTCAAATCCGCTTGTTTACAATCTTTACTGCGATGTTCATGCATGCAGGTTCCATGCATATTTTGATGAATATGCTTGTTCTCATATTATTGGGAGTTCCTTTTGAGGAAAGAATTGGATCAAAATCGTTTTTAAAGATTTATTTGATTAGTGGACTCTTAGGTTCATTAGTTACTGGTTCCATATCAGTTTGGGAACAATCTGGCCTCAGTACACTAAATATTGGTGCTTCAGGAGCAGTTTTTGGCATCATGGGTGGTTTTGCCTTACTTTACCCTAGGGATGAGATTCCGATGCTTTTAGGGCCAATATTTATGCACAGAGTTCCAGTTCTATTAGCAACGATAGTGTTTGTAGCCATGGAAACACTTTATGTTGGTATGAACACACAAGATGGAATAGGGCATGGTACTCACATGGCTTCTTTTGTTGCAGGAGTTTTACTAGCCCCTAGACTTTTATCACAAGAAATTCAAACAAGCAATGAAGTTAATTTTGATTATAAGGCATTGGAAAAATTGTCTAGCATAACTGGTAAGGGCACTTATGAAATAGAAATGATTAAGAAATCAGATGAGAAAGAACTGGTAGATGCTTGGGTGTCAAAATTTTGGGAATTACAAGAGTGTCCAGATTGTAACAATAGTTTGACAACTGAAGCCGAGTGCTTAGATTGTGGCAAGGATTATTTGGCTTAAGCAGTTAAGAAATGATCATAGAATAGAGCAACAACTATTGACCCTATTGTACAAGTTATAATCATTACAGGAACACCAACACCTAGCCATTCTTTAGTTGAAATTTTGTGTCCACCTCTTTCACTAATTGCAATAGTCATAACGTTTGCACTAGAACCTATAGGTGTAGCATTTCCTCCAAAACCACATCCAATAGCTAAGGCCCAATATAGGGGGATAATCTCTACCTCAGCTATACCTGTAATCGGATCTTCACTTAATTTCCCTATTTCTTGAATTACAGGTAACATAGCTGCACAAAAAGGAATATTATCAACTATGGCAGATGCAATAGCTGAAACCCAAATGAGGACAATAACCAATACTACTGGACTGTTATGTATGTTCCCATCAGGTCCAAAATTATCAAATATCATATTAGCTATAGCTTCTAGATATCCCATAGCTTCCAACCCTCCAACCATAACAAATAAACCGGCGAAAAACAATAGTGCCCCCCATTCGACTTTATGAATGACTTCATGAATATCCATACGTTTTTCCTCGGGAATTCCTAGCATGCTGATGGACATAGCTATACCAGCCCCTCCTAGAGATACGGCAGAAATTTCTAAATCTAAATGTAAAAGTTCAACTGCAGCAAACATTACAACAGTTACAGCTAATGCCCCTAAAGTTCGGTACATTAGAACATCATTTTTGACAGCCTTCCATTCATCTTCATTAATTACTTCTTCTACATTTTGAGGTTTAATTTCCCTCCAGTTTTTGAAGTGGCGATGCATATACCAGAGTGTGGCACCCCATGCAATTATAGCTAAAGGAGTAAGATGGTAGATAAAACTCATAAAGCCGAATCCTAAATCTAGTGAACTTGCGTATGATGCAATCAGCACATTAGGAGGATCTCCTACTAATGTTGCAACACCTCCAGTGTTTGAGAAAATAGCTAGAGCAATAAGTGGTGGAATAGGATTTATTTTAATCTTTGAGCAAATCTTCAGTGTAACTGGAGCGATTAAAATCAAAGCAGTTACATTGTCAATAAATACAGAAATGACTGTAGTGAAAGTTCCTAAGTAAAAAACCAGTTTCCATGGATCTCCACCGGAAAGTTTTGTAGCTTTAATCGCTACAAATTCAAAGAAACCGCTAATCTCTAGCATTCCAGCAAAAATCATCATTCCAAGCAGTAGTCCAATAACATTGAAATCGATGGCTTCGAACAAATTATTTTGGCATACAGCTCCCTCTCCACCGTGCCCACCTCCAGTACACCAAGTAAGAGAATTATAGTAGGTTCCAACCAGAAGCATTCCAACAGCTCCACCCCAAGCAGCCAATACGCGATCGACTATTTCACCTAAAATTAGAGCAAATGCTATAAGGAATACAAATAGAATAAGCATAGCTTCGATTGAGCCCGTGTCTGTTACGTAATCAGATGTTGATTCTGTCGCCATAAATAAATTACTTAGGACCTCATTAAAAGCTTAAGCCAGCCTTTCCCAAATAGGATTAGTCCATTCTTCTCGAACTTTATCAATCTGCAATTCCGCTATTTGGTTGCCATTTTTATTAAATATTATTTTTTCATTTACATCTCCAATTTTTTCAGCAAAGTCAAATCTCTTTTCAAATTTGGATTCGAATCCAGGTGCAATCTGTACAACCCATCTACCATTCGATTCACTAAATAATTCAATATCACTTCGTAAATCACCGTTTAGATTAATTTCAGCTCCTGTACCACCCATAGCCATCTCGATAATAGTAAGTGCTAATCCGCCATTTGAAATATCATGACATGCCACAACTTCACCGTTTTCGATAGCTTCAATTAACTGTTCCATTCTAGGCATGAAAGAGCTAAAATCAGTAGTTGGCACATGTTTACATTCTATTCCTAGAGTTCTATAGTACAAACTAGCTCCCATTTCTTGTTTAGTTCTACCAACAATCCAAATGGTTCCTTCTTTTTTCATATCGCTGGTCACACATTTTCTAATGTCATCAACCAATCCGATTCCCATTAATACAGGGGTTGGAGGGATTGCACTCGTCTGCAGTTTCGTTATAGAGGCTTACGTTTCCAGACACATAAGGAACATCTATAGACGTTGCAGCATCTCTAAGTGCTTCACAGCTTGCTTTGAATTGTCCCATTATATCTGGTCTTTGTGGATTTCCAAAGCACAAACAATCAGCTAATGAATCAATTCTGGCACCTACTGAAGCTAAATTCCTACATACTTCTTCTACAGCACTCATTGTACCATGGTAAGGATTTGCTTCCATAAGATATGGATTTATGTCTGAAGTTAGTGCTAATCCTTTCCATGAATTATCTACAGGTTTTATGACTGAGGAATCTCCAGGTACTTCTTTTCCAATTGGCCCTTGTATTGGTTTCAATGCAGTTTTCCCTCTGACTTCATGATCGTATTGTCTGATTACCCAGTCTTTCGATGCCACTTCAGGCTGTCTTATGATGTCAATAATTTTTTCATCGATATTTTTAGGATAATTAGGTAATTTTGTAGCTTCACCAACATCATAATCAGGTAAATTATAAGGTCTTTTGTAAACAGGTCCACCCGTTGTAAAATTTAAATCTAAATTTAAAATTTCAACCCCATTATAGTTTACAATATTTCGTTTTTCAGCAATAACTTCTCCAATTGTGACAGCTTCAACATCCCAAGCTTTACATCTTTCAAGTACTTTTTCTACATTTTTGGGAGTAACTGTAAACATCATTCTTTCTTGAGATTCAGAGACCCATATCTCCCATGGAGGCATATTTT
>JBJLBY010000051.1:0-19306 GCA_045567975.1 Candidatus Poseidoniales archaeon
GGTAGCCAGAAACAGATATTGTATTCCAGTTTGGAACTTTTTGGGCACAGTATTCGAAAACGTCAGTTGTTAACCTCATAGAATGCTTTGGAGGAAAAATGTATGTTCCTCTCGCAATGTACTCTTTCAGAATATCGTTTTGGATTGTTCCTCTCAATTTATCCTCAGAAACTCCTTGATTTGCTCCCGTTGCAATGTACATCGCCAAAAGTATTGAAGCAGGGGCATTGATTGTCATACTAGTTGATACCTTGTCCAGTGGGACTTGATTGAATAGAGTATCCATATCTTCTACAGAGTCAATAGCCACTCCTACTTTGCCAACTTCTCCTGTAGCCATTGTATCATCACTATCGTATCCAATTTGAGTTGGTAAATCAAATGCCACAGATAATCCACTTTGACCTTCAGTTAGCAAGTATCTAAATCTCTTATTTGTCTCTTTAGCAGTACCAAATCCAGCATATTGTCTCATTGTCCATAGTCTGCCTCTGTATCCTGTCGCGTGTATCCCTCTGGTGTAAGGAAATTTTCCAGGTAATTCTAATTCAGAATTCTGGAAATCTTCAGGAGTGTTAAGTCTCTCTCGCTTATCCAATAAGGTTTCTTCTCTTTCTGGATATTTTCCCATAGTTGGCTTTAGAGTCTCATCTTCCCACTTTTTCTTATTCATCTCTTGCCCTCTCAAATTGCCTTATGTAGATTAGCATTTTTTCATTAAGTTTCTTAGCAACTTTCTCAGCTTGACCCTTTTCTACACTTACAGGGTCCATCCAGAAACAGTAAACATTTGTTCTTATTCCATTTTTGTAGAAGTCAATTATACTCTTGAAAAGATCTTTTTCATTACTATCTCTTCCCCAGTCGATAAGAGGATTATCATAGCAAAAGACTAGAGGTTGTATCTTGTGACCTGTATTTTCAGCAGCCTTGAAAACACCCATCTTGAAAGGATCTAATTCACCGTATGAGGATGTTGTTCCCTCCGGAAAAATCCACAACGGATTTTTTTTAGCATTCCATTGGTTGAGTTGGTTTATCACTCCAGTTCTTGATTTTTTATTTTCTCTTTTTACCCAGAGCATGCCAACTTTTTCAGCAATAGCACCAAACAAAAAATAGCTCTTAACTTCAACTTTAGATACTGCACCTCCAGCTTTCAAAGCCAAAACAACTATTGGGTCAAGATAACTTGTATGATTCGCAGCTAAGAAACCAGGTTGAGGTTTTCCATGAACATAAATTTTCATATTATATCTTTTAGCTAGTTTTCTTGCTCTGGCAGTAACTAAATCACGATATTCATCCTGTGTGTAAAGATAAACTTCGAATCTCAGCCTTATGAAAAAGTAGGAGAAATACAGAAGTTCGAATAACCACACAGCGGCCCTAATTAGCTAGTTGTTAAAAAGAAATCTCTCACTAAATTAAAGGTGCTTCAAAGTCGTCTATGGTTTCTTCAAGATCATCTTCAGGTCCTAAAATGCCTCTTATTCTCAAAATCTCTCTTGAGAGTAACCAATAAATAAGGGCTAAAGATCTTCTACCTTTATTATTTCCTGGAATTATAATGTCAATATTTGTAGTAAGATTATTTGCATCACACATGGCGATTACTGGTACTTTAATGTTCACAGCCTCACGAAATGCTTGAGCGTCTGCAGCAGGATCTGTCAATATGATAATTTTAGGTTCAATAAAAAATCTCATTTCAGGGTTTGTTAACCTTCCTGGAGTAAATCTTCCAGCAATACACTCAAAACCGCAAGCATCAGCAAATTTCTTTGCAGGTTTCCATCCATATTGTCTTGCAGAGACTACTAGGACATCTTTAGGTTCGTAATCTTTCAGAAAATTTGCAGTTTCTATTATCTTTTCAGAGGTCATGTTGACGTTTAGTATCCTCAATCCGTCATCCCTCACTTTGTAAACATAAGGTTCCATATCTTTACTCTTTTGTTTTGTCCCTATATGGACTCCGCAAGTGAGGAATGTGTCCTCATCGATGAGCAGTTCTTTCGTCTCGGCTTCAGTCATCTGAGTTTTTCGCTGATTCGGACCAGTTCATTAAGCTTTGCAACCCTTTCTCCACCCATTATTCCAGTCTTAATTGCATGTGAATCGAAGGCTACACCTAGATGGGCAATAGTCGTATCAGTAGTTTCACCACTTCTATGTGATATTACGTTAGCCATATCATTCTTTTTTGCTAATTCTACAGTTTCTATTGTGTCTGTCAATGTCCCGATTTGATTTGGTTTTATTAATATTGAATTTGTAGAGCTTTGATCAATTCCTTTTTGGAGTCTTTCCTTATTAGTGACATATAAATCATCACCAATGATGAGGGCATCAGTCTGTTCAGTTAGTGCAGCCCAAGAATCAAAGTCTTCTTGGTCTAACGGATCTTCTACGGAATGTAAATCATATTCTTCAATTAATCCTAATATAAAATCTACTTGCTCTTCGGGAGTTAGGCTCTGTTCTTTGTATTTATATTTTCCATCAATGAAGAATTCACTAGCTGCTACATCCAATCCAGTTTTTATCTCGACTCCAGTTTCGGTTTCAACTTTCTGTGCAGCTTTAACCACAAGTTCTAAGGCTTCTACATTTTTCATCGGAGCAACCCATGCACCTTCATCTCCTTTTCCTAGAGCAATATTCGGAAATCTTTCCTTAAGCACAGATTTTACTTCTTTGTGAACTGTTACATTAGCTTCCATTGCTGTATTTACATCACTGTCAAACGCAGTTACTAAGTATTCTTGAATATCTGTACCTCCTACGGCATGGGCGCCTCCGCCTAATACATTTGACATTGGTGCAGGTATTGAATACTTTTTTTTTTCGCCAATATAGTGGAATAAATTTTCGTTAGATGCATTAGCGGCAGCCTTTGCACATGCTAAAGAAAGAGCTACACAGATGTTTCCACCAATGTTGCTAAAATTTTGGGTTCCATCAATCTCTTTTAAGGTTGAATCAAAGTTTTTTTGATCATCAGCAGAGATGCCAATTAACTTGGGCATCACTTTTTGTTCAGCTTTTTGCATGCCTAAAGAAACACTATTTTCAGGCCAAGCCATCGCTTCGTGCGTTCCGGTTGAGGCCCCTGCAGGTGCTGCAGCTATACCTATTCCATTTTTAGTTTTAATTTCAGCTTCAACAGTAGGGTTCCCTCTAGAATCAATTATTCTCCTTAGAATAATATCTTCAATCTTCATTTATTTTCTCTGTCAACAATGTCAATTGGAATTACGTCTTTATCATATTCCATTTGAGCAATTATAACCGGATCAATAATCTCTTTGGGTACTTTTATTTGAACGGGAGCTCCCATTGAAATCTGTAGCGCTCTAGCTCCAATAACGCGTGCTTTTTCAAATCTTGAATGTTCTCTCAATTTTTCACCAACTAAACTGACCGATAATTCGGGAGCTTTCCTAATGAACCAACTATAAAAGGTTTCCTAGCTATTTTTATTGTATGAAAATAGACCAATTTTGGCTTATTTGTTTTTCCTAAGCTTTTTAAATGCAGTTTAAGATGCCTATAGTTACCCTGTCTCTTTGATTTAGGGTACATAGGACGCAAAAAAGGTGAAAAGATGGAACAAAAAAGAAGCAAATTCGGTGTTTTCGTAGCTACATTAGCAATGATTGCATCTGTTTTAGTAATACCTACTGTGAGTGCAGAAGATGGAGATTTAACTGCCAGTTTGACTGGTGACGATGGCAATACTTCTTACTCATCAGAATTAGGTAACGCTACATTTGAAGTAGTTATTATGAGCGCAACAGGTGCTGAGCATGAAAATGTTACTGTAAATGTAAGTTTTAGTGACTCTAGTTATAATCTGCAATGGAATGAGCATCAAGCAACCATTTCGGATTGTGTTGGCGAGGGTACTACGGGTAGCAACGTTACAGGTCATTTAGGTGCAGGAGATACTATGAATGTTTGCATATCTGTAAGCGTTGAACTTGCAGGTGGAGAAGCCTCAAAAGAACAAGTTACTATGAATGTGAATGTGACTTCAGATCAGGACACTGAAGAAGGTATTGATACTCAAGGTATAGTAGTCATAGCTAATTGGTATGCGTCTAATGATGGTGCAATTAAACAATTTGAGGAAAGTGACTCGGATGGCCCTTGTAGTTCAAGACCTAATTGTCATACATATACAATAACAGTTACAAATATAAAAGTCGATCAAGATAATAACAGCTTATCTACCGATGAAGAAATCACTATTTCTCTCACAAGAACAGATCCTGGTTGGAGAATGAATTCTTCTACTACAGGAGAATATTCATGGACAGCTATGGATGGGGGTAAAGTAACAATAAATGGACTTGATCCTGGCCAAGTAATTGATGTAGTCTTTGAGATGAACTTGGAAGGTGCTAACGTCGCTGCAACATCATATGAGGCAGAAGACTACAGTCAAGTTGATCTTCAAGTGACAGATGGAACTGGTCTTCGATTTGTAACACTTTATTCAGAAATTGCAGATTACTTTGATGTAAAAGTAGATGGTGCATTTGATACGTATACTGTTGATAATGGTTGCTCAGATGATGCAGTAACTGTATCCTGGGATGTTGAAGTTCGAAACTACGGGAATACATGGGATACTTTCAGCATAACTTTTGATTTAGCAGGTACACAGGCTGAAGGATGGGACGTTACCTCAGAGGGTGGCCTTCCAACAACTACAGGTGCATTAGTTCCTAAATTTGAAAGTGGTAAATTTTCATTTACATTAGAAATGACAATACCAGCAGGCCTTGATGCAGGGACATCACAAGGCTTCACTATGACTGTAAATTCAGGAGCAGATGGTGATGTCACAAGTTATTCAGACTTTGCAGCTACGGTAGAACAATGCTATGGTGTTACGTTAGCAATTGATAAATCTTCAGATATGGCCAATCCAGGTAGCGTTTCTACATTTGTGGTAACAGCAACTAATAATGGTAATGGAGAGGATACAATTGACTTCACAACTATGGGTCCCGCTTCATGGAGTCCGATGGTTTCTGTAGACAATCTAACATTGGCACGTGACGGAGAGAATACACTTGATTTCACTTTAACAGTTCCAGCAGATGCTCAAGCCGGCGTCAAGAGTGGTATGGCTATGGTTCATGCTTTCTCAGAAGGTTGTGAAGAGCAAACATCAGCTTGTGAGTATGAAGAACATGTTAGTGTTACAGTTACAGCCAATCAAATTTTCTCAATAACTGCAGATTTCTACACCAATGAAACTGGCGATGTAAAGAAAAGTGTAACAGTTGAAGAAGGTATGCAAATACAAATGTTTGCAACAATTTCAAACGGTGGTAATGGTGGAGATCGTGTAACAATTGAACTTGTCGGTGCACCATCATGGGTTGTTCTTAGCCAAGATACTGCATTGATTTCAATGGGTGGTTCAGATGACATTGGAATAGATGTTCGCGCACCAGCTTCAGAAGCTACTGGTGAACACACATTCCAAGTTAAAGCAACATCTCAAGACGGTACGACTACTTCCACAACAGGTACCTTGACTATAACAGTTGAAGAGAAATCAACTGGAACTGGTTCCACTACAGAAACAGTAGACGATGATGAAGGCTTACCTGGCTTTGGTGCAATATCAGCACTTGCAGCCCTAGGTGTGGCACTCATACTTCGCCGTAGATTGTAAGGAGTTAAAAATGGAAAGTAGCAATAGGCAGAGTATATCCTTTGCATTCATGCTTTTGATGGTTGTATCAGCCTTTGCTTTTACTCCTTCAGCTAGTGGTGAAGCTTCAGTATCAATAGTGACTGTTGGAGACTTAGATTCTAGGTCTTTTGCCTCAGTTAATGGAACTGCTGCATTTATAGTAAATTTAACTAATGATGGATCGGATGATTTTGGTAATGCATCTCTAAGAGTATCTTTTGAAGATGCATCATGGATGAATTTAACGAGTGATGGTAATGTAACTATGGAATATGTTTCCGATGATGAGGTCAATGGTACCGGACTTATTGATATTTTATCCTTGACTGCAGGAAGTTCTGTCCACATTTACGTTAACGTTACAGTTGCTTATGGAGTTAACACGCAGGAAGATACAGTTTCCATGGCTCTAATTTTTAACGATGGTATGGACAATGAGTGGGAGTCAGAAGCTTTAGTTACTGTTACAGATTGGGTTGCTTACGAGTCTCATTTTCCAGATCTCCCTGCCGTTCAGGATTATGATGCCGGCGATCAGTATGATTACAGCATGACCGTTGACAACATAAGAATAAGTAATGAATCAGTAGCTCAAGCTACAGATGCTTATATCCGAATTTCATTTTCTTTAAGTGGATGGGATGTCCGTTCTGATGATCCTAACTGGGATATTCCAAATCGTCAGCTCATCTTAGATGGCATGTCTGCAGGCCAATCATATGTTTTTAATTTCGCTATAAATCATACTGGTGGTAATGTTTTAGCTGGCCCTCAAACTCTTAGTTTCTTTGCTCAGAGTGGTGGCAGCGGAGGTGGTATGATGGGTGGAGAACCACCATATTTGCAGGCTAACGGCATGCTAGATTTCCCTGTGACTGTAGCTCCAAAATATGGAGTATCTGTGAGTGGGGCAAGCAGCGAACTTGCAGATGTTAGTAATGGTTCTTCCTTAATTAGTTGGAGTTTAGAAGTACGTAATCTTGGTAATACTCAAGACACATTCTCTCTTATTTGGGATCAATCTAGTGTTCCAGCAGGTTGGGATTTGACAGCCCTTCCAACGACAACTGGATTGCTTAATGCAAAACAGAAGTTTACTGCAGACATAGGATTAACTGTTCCAGCTGATGCAGCAGCCACTGTATTTGACAGTAATTCAACAGCTCAATTTTCAGTTGTCGCAACTTCATCGGATGGAGTAACATCTTCCACATCGCAAGCTTTCAGTGCTACAATTGATCAGAATTATGGCGTTTCACTTGCAGTTAATAATGAAACTAAGGAAGCTAATCCTGGAGAATCTGTTGACTTCATTTTTAGTTTGTCTAACTTAGGTAATGGAGAAGACACTTTCGCAGTTGATGTAAGTGGAGCATCAGCAGCTTGGAACACAGTGCTTAGTGAAGAGAATATTACAGTTCCCGCAGTAAGTGATTCTCAGTTCACTTTGACAGTTACAATTCCATCTAACAGAGTTTCAGGAGATTCAGAAGATTTTGTCGTTACAGTATCATCATCTGATGGAGTCTCTACTACAAATTTAACAGTTAAAGTAAGCACTCTTCAAGTATTTGATATAGATGTAGTACACTATGGTAGTGGAGACGGTAATGCCAAAGTACCTCAAGGTAGTCAAAAACAACTTCGTTTGAATATTACTAATAATGGTAACGGTTGGGATAACCTGTCTTTTGCTTTGAGCAAAGAAGCTCCATCTTGGGCTTCATTAGGGGCAAATAATTACTTACTTCAGCCTGGAAAAACTGAAACTTTAGTGATTACTTTCTCACCAACAGTTGAAGATGTGTCTACAATAGATTACATTTTTGATGTCGTTGTGACATCTTCAAATGGTAAAGAATGGGAAAGTCCTCAAATGACAGTTTCATTGGAGCAAAAAGAAACAGCTGGTGAGGAGGTAGAACAGGAAGAATTAGAGGATGAAGAAGATAGTCCTGGGTTTGGCATCCTTTTCTCCATTATATCTCTGACATTAGTGGTTTTATCTAGAAGGAAGTAATAGTTAGGGATAACTTTTACTAAGAAATCGTTCGTTGTACTAAGATGAATGATGACGTTCTGAACCATTGGTTGGAAGAAGACATTGGTTTGGGTGACTTTACAACTAAGGCAGTTGTAAAAAATGGGTTGTGTAAAGCTAAGGTTCACGGAGGCCCAGGTGTACTATCTGGTATTAGTCAGGTACGTCAATTACTAGATCGCTATGATTTATCTTATACTACTAATTTTGTAGACGGTGACCAAATAGAAGGTAAGACAGAAATATTTGATTTGAAAGGTTTTTCTCATGATATTTTAGCAATTGAGAGACTTTTATTGAATATCTTAAGTCATTTTAGTGGAATATCAACACTCACCGCAAGAGTTGTTAAGGTAGCTAAAAGAACAAATTCTAATCTACAGATTCTTGCCACCAGAAAAACAACTCCAGGGTTACGTAAATTAGAGAAAGAGGCTGTAGTTCATGGAGGTGGCTCAACTCACAGGATGAGATTAGATGATGCAATATTAATCAAAGATAATCATCTGAAGTTATTCCCAAACATAAGTCAAGCAGTAAATTCTTCACGTGAAAAATATCCAGGTTTGCTGGTTGAAGTTGAAGCAGATAATCTAGAACAAGCAATAGATGCAGCAAAAGCTGGAGCCGATAGAGTCATGCTAGACAATTTTACTGTAGAAGATGCTAAATTTGCTTACTCAAAATTAAAAGATATATCTGATGTTGATATTGAGATATCAGGTGGCATAACTTTGGATAATATTGCAAAATTTGCACCTTATGCAGATTACATAAGTCTGAGCAGCCTTACAATGGCTTCAATTCCAGTTGACTTTTCTCTCCATGTCTATTGAAGTAAGAATTTTGTGCTTTGATCAAGACGATCCTAAGAAATGTACGGCTAAGAGGTTAGAAAAGTTTGACCTGTCCAAGAATTATAGTAAAATTAGAGATTTACCCCCTCGAGGTATTGTGCTTGATCCTTTTTCGGATAAAGTATTGTCTCCTGAGGATTCTATTTTGCTAGAAGTCGGCGGTCTTGTTGGAGTAGATTGTTCATGGAATTTGGCTGTAGATACTTTTGCTAAACTTAGAGTGATGGGTTTAGAACCGCGTAAATTACCAGATATTGTTCCAGCCAATCCAGTTAATTCGGGTAAAATAGGGAAATTGACGACAGCAGAAGCTCTGGCTAGTGCATTGATGATTTGTAATCAAACAGAAATGGCCGAATCTCTGATGGCAGTTTTCAAGTGGGGTCCAGCTTTCTTGCAGTTTAACAGTATATTTTGGAAATAATAAATACTATAAACTGAGTCTTGATAGTGATAATTCTATGGCCGTTTCAGGATATAAGGGGAATGAGACATTGTTAACTTTTGAGGGAGTAAGCCATCGTCTTTTCATAGAGGGCCGAGGTTTTGATTTTGAGAAATTAGTTGTTGGTTCAGATGGTAAGGCAAAGTTATTTTTGAAGAATTCAGAACATAATTTGTACACTTTTCTTGATTTTGAAGAACCCAGGTTTGTCTATGTAGTATCTAGAATTGGAGTAAAGGATTTAATTCTGCAAGGTTGCCTTATTGAAGAAATAATGGGAGAAAATTGTATCCTCTCATTTTCAAAGTTACAAAAAGATGCATGAATGATTTAATTTAGAGCGCTCAAAATAGCTTTTCTGTGGAATTAGTTGATGTTGCAGTTGTAGGTGGAGGTCCGGCAGGTGCCTCAGCAGCTAAGGAAGCTGCAGATAGAGGCTTATCCGTACTTTTGTTTGATCATGCACATCCTAGAAGGAAAGCGTGTGGAGGTGGTTTGCCAGTAAAAGGTATTGAATGGATGGACGCTCCAGATAGTGCAATCGAGTGCCATATGGACTCTATATCTTTCTCTTATAACAACAATAAACTCAAGATTCCGGTCAAAAAGGGTAAACTTATTCGAAGAGATGATTGGGATTTTTATTTGTACAATAGAGCTAAAGAAGCTGGAGCAGGTCATGTTGTTGAAAGAGTCAAGTCATTAGAACAAGTATCAGGTGTGTGGACTATTAATGGCAAGTACAAAGCAAAATACATAATCGGTGCAGATGGTGTTAATGGTTTTACTAGGAAATTCTTTATGGATAGAATTCCACGAGAGCATCTTTTTGCTGCAGCAGGATATTATCTTGGAATAAAACCAGTAGAGAACGAAGTTGAGTTTATTGTAGGTGCAATACCTGGGGAAGAAGGTTATCTTTGGGTCTTTCCGAAGAGCGACCATTACAATATTGGCTACTGTTATAATTCAGGAACTCCCGGAATGAAAGAGGCTTTAGATGATTTATTGATGGAAAGATGGCCTGGCGAATTCGCCAGACACGGTAAATGGAAATTAGAAGATACTGGCGAACTAGTAGACTGTAAGAAATTTGGCTCAGTTATTCCTTCATACAATGATCCTGAATTATTTGACGACCCAGTATCTGGTGAGAGTTGGGTTTTGTGTGGAGATGCAGCAGGTCATGTTAATCCAATACATGGAGAAGGCCTCAATCATGCAGCACTAGGAGGTCGTCTAGCAGCTAAGGCAATTTCCAAGGGAGATCCTACTCTTTTTGAGAAATATTGGCGTTCCCATTACAGTAGAGACATGTATCGAGCAGCAAAGACTAAACACAAAATTTACAAGCCTTTCTTCATGAGGTTAGGTTTTGCCTTGGGTAAGACTCCTGCAATGTTTGGTATGTTAGCTAGCCTTACAAGAGGAGAATATGAGGGAAAAGCCACCCGTAGTTTTTGGTTTAAATTACCTCTAGCTATTCTTCAAGTTATTTTTCGAATGAAGCACAGAGAGCTTAAGGCAATAACCTAATTTTATGGATTAGCTTTATTAAACCCTCTGGCTCGCACGGTTTCCTGAGGATTGAAACGATTATGAAGGTCCCACGAAGAGTAAAGATGTACAGCCCCTATGCTAAGAAGCATACAATCCATGAGATTGAGGTAGTTAAGAAGAAACGGGCATCAGAATTAGCAAGAGGACAAAGGTTGTTTAGAAGAGTAACATCAGGATACGGTGGTTTCCCAAGGCCTAAACCAGAAGGTAGAGAGAAACCAACTAAGCGTGTTTACGTTAGATATCGTTGCACTGAGACAGGTAAAGCTCATCACAGAAAAAATATTAGAGCTAGAAAATTTGAGTTAACGGAGTAATTATGGCATCACCAAAAAGTAAGTTTCTGAAAGTGAAAAGTCCAGATAGTGATTATACAGTTATAATTTTTGACAAGTGTGACACGGTTGTAAAAGATCCAGTTACAGGTTCAACAATTGCCATGCCCACAGGTGGTAAAGCTAAGATTTTGGGTGAAATCTTGGAGGAACTTGAGTGAGCCTGGATGTTCCAGAAGAAGGCGAATATATTATTGGAAGAGTACTTGAAGTAAAAGAATTCGGGGCAACTTTAGATTTATTAGAATTTTCAGAACAAAAAGCCTTTGTGCATATCTCGGAAGTAGCATCAGGTTGGGTTAAGTACATTCGAGATTTTATTCGTGAAGGCCAGATGGTAGTCGCAAGAGTTACAAAGGTAAAGAAAGGAAGTAAGATTATTGATGCATCGGTTAGGCAAGTATCAGGCCATCGTAAGCAAGAGAAAATCCGTTTCTGGAAAAACGAGCAAAGAGCATCGAAATTGTTTGAATTGGTAGCTTCCAAGTCAAAACTTAAAGTAGAGGATTTGAGGAAAGAAGTTAGAGGTAAGATGATCGATGTTTATGGTAGCATGTACTCAGCTTTTGAGGAAGCTGTTATCAATGAATCTAGTTTTAAAGGCGAATGGAAAGGTAAGTGGGTATCCCATTTCACAAAAATCGCTGCAGATAATGTGACTCCACCATTTGTAACGATAGGCGGATATTTGGATTTAACTAGTTACGAGCCTAATGGTGTTGAGAGCATAAAGGAAGCGTTATTGGGCCCTAAGGCTAGTTATGATGACACAACTCTAAAAATATATTCGAATGGTTCTCCATCCTACAGAGTTTCAGTCAAGGCCCCTAATTACAAACAAGCTGAAGAAGAATTGAAAAATGCAGTTGATACTGTACTTGATATCTTCAAAGATAAAGGTGGTCTCGGATCGTTTGAGAGGCGTTAATGAAAACTCTAATTTTAGAATGTAAATATTGTAGTATATTTACAATATCAAAGAAGTGTCCAAATTGCACTTTAGCTACTTCCAACCCACTTCCCCCTCGTTATTCACCTGAAGATAAATATGGGAAGTACAGGAGAATGTTGAGGCAGAGATAATGAGTTTTACAGAAATAGTTCACGTTGAAGAGATACAATTGAACGATGCAATTTTGCTAGAGGGTCTTCCTGGAGTAGGCAATGTTGGAAAACTTGCAGCTATGCATCTTATTGAAAAATTAAATGCTAAGAAATGCGTTGAAATTTATTCATCTAATTTTCCCCCCCAAGTTTTGATTGATGATGATGGCATTGTTAATTTAGTAAATAATGAACTGTATTATTTTAAAGGAAAAAATAAAACGCGAGATTTACTTTTCTTGGTTGGCGAATATCAGGGCATGGATGCCTCAGGTCAATATGAATTGTGTACAGAATTGATTTCTCTTGTGAAAAAGATAGGAGTTACTACAATATACACTCTTGGCGGTTATGGGCTTGGTAAATTAGTACCTGAACCTAGAGTTCTTGGTGCTGCAACCTCACAAGAGATAATAGATTTGTTTAAGGATGCTGATGTAGAATTTATTGATGGAGAACCTGGGGCAGGTATAGTTGGTGCTTCTGGTCTTTTACTAGGATTGGGAAAATTACAGGGCCTTCATGGCGGTTGTTTAATGGGTGAAACAAGTGGATACATGGTTGATCCTAAATCTGCAAGTGTGGTTCTCAAATCTCTTCAAAAACTGCTTAATGTGGAGATAGACTTATCCGATTTAGAGGAGAGAGCTAAGCAGGTCGATTCAATTACAAATCAATTGAAAGATATGGATACTAATGAAAAAGAAGATAATGTAGATGTAAACTATATTGGCTAAAGTGAGTTCCGACTCTGTAAATTGAATAATACTAATCCGTCTTTTGCATCCACTCCAGCAAGTTCTTGGTAACGATATTCTAATTTCTCAGAATCTCCATTTCTATCTAAGAAGTATGCATAACTTCCTGCAGATTCTACATCAATGTTGTTCGAATAGTCGTCGAAATCAAGACTTCCTTCACTCAAATCTGACACAAGGCTTATTGGATTCAAATTCCCTATATCAATTACAGAGGTTGGAGAAGACAAGCTTTGCTGAGAAACTAAATTTTGTCCTAGCAAAAGTTTTGTTTCAGTATAATCTACAGAGTCTGTTTGCTTATCCTTAGCCCATCTAGCAATCTCGTTAAAATCAGTCATAACTCTCTCAGCTGAGCACACAGTCAATGGCTCTTCTATATCGTTCATTGACATGATTGGATTACTCAAAGTTACATTTTCTCCGGAAACATTTGTCCTGTTGTAGTTCAATTCCCATCCTTTTATGCTATCAGATTGAGTGTTTCTGTAAGCCATTGTGAAATTCCAGGTCTCGTCAGCCCCATTCACTTTTGTATAATTTGCTTCAGTCACAAAGGCAGGTTTGCCCTTTCCTTCTTGATCACCAATGTAATTATTAAATTTTAAAATATCTTCTTTACCTTTTTCTATCCCGTCTTGCATGGTGAAATTTGAATCCAATCCGCAGCTTCCATTGCCAAAGGCTGGAGCTCCGTTATTCCATTTCTCAAATTCACCGGTTTTTGTATTTGAGTTCGTTTTGTATGAGGTGCTTGGAACTTCAGTATAACCCTCTGACAAACTTTTAGAATTAGCTTTATATTGAATAGAAATCACATATAATTTTCCACCAGGGGAGTTTGCTTCTGAATCAAAATTCATTTCAAATTTTATTGGAAAACTACTTTCTTCAGAAAAATACATATCGAATCTATATTCATATTGGTATTGATATCCAAAGGGTAAATCAGTTATGGAAGAAGTATGGATCTGTAATAATGCGGTTTGTTTATTGTCAATTTTACCTCCATTATCAACTTTCCAATTAAATTCTATTCCACCTTCACTAATTGTCCCAGTATCTCCTTGCTTTAGTGTTTTTCCAATATATGCTTCACCGTGCGGAAGAATGCCAGTTTCACTCATTCTTGGCACCCAATCTGTCGCACTCTGCCAGTACCAACGTTTCCCTGTCAAAGTATCTGAGTATGAAGCATTAGACTGTATATCAGATCTTATGATTTCTAAAGAAGTATCATCGATATATTGATATTGAAGTGTTTTTACTTTTGCATTTTCTAGTTTAGCTGGATTTTCACCTTCTTCTTTTATTGATCCATCAATATCACTCAAATCTTGAACTATAGATTTGTTGAACACATTCCTTAGCTCACCATAACCATCTTTCTTTTGTTCGCTAGGAGCTTTGATTTCAGCCTTAAGTTCTCCACTGAAAGAAACATCTAATTCATTAATGATAATGTCGTTATTGATGAATCCAATAGGGATTGGTATGTCAAGATCACTTTGAAAATCTATGTTACCTTCGATGTCATAAGTAACACTACTACCATATTTCTCGTAAGGAACGGCAACTTCAATATTTGGTTCACTGAGCAAAATAAATAGAGCTCCAGTTAATATCAAAATTACAACAGTTCCAATTGCTCCTACTGTTTTTATGTTAATTCCATCACTATCTTCAGCTAACGGAATTGCCCAATCGTTATCTTCCGTAGCATCACTTTCTTTTACCTTTTCACTTAAGTTTATTTCTTTATCAGATTGTTCTTTTTCAGGAGAGGGTTCAGACAAATCCAAAGTGTCTGTTTCTTCTTCTATTTCTTCTTGATTTTCATTGGAAGCTTTGCCAGTTTCCCATAAGGCAAGTCTATTACTATCATTCTCTTTCACAATACTTACGGCTAGTGATTCTATTTTAGACTAGTGTCTCACCAGTTATTCTCTATGATTTTATTATCGCCACTAAGAATATGATTATGCCTAGAATACCACCCATCATGCCTCCCAAGAAGGAAATAAATGCATTCCCAAAGTGAACGTCATCAAAATTCATCAGTGTGAAATATGCTAATGCAGCACCTACGGCCAAGAATCCAAAACCTGCAGTTCTTGTTTTTGTACTGCCATAATAGGCTATAAGCAAACCCATGAGGAGCATGGAAAGCATTGCTCCAGTTAGCCCCATAGATACAGCGATGTCTTGTAAAGATGCGTTCATTATTCTTCCTCCTCTTCAGAGACATTATCATTCTGATTCAATTCTTCCTCTAATTTCTTAAGTTCTTCATCTAAGTCTAAATCTTCTAAGTCTTCAAGATCTAAATCCTCTAAGTCATCTACTGTGTCGACCTTCATCAGAACAAATAAAATCACAAACAGTCCAATAACCATTCCAGTTAGTGCAGATAATCCTGATACAAAAGCTTCTACAAAGATATCTGAATCAAATATAGTATCAACTGCCTCAACGGTATCGAAAGCTAGCATGTATGAAACAATCGTAGTCACAAGTCCAATGAATAAAAGAATAAATCCAATTTGCTGTGATTTTCCAGCACCAAAGTATGATGTGAAAGCGCCAGTTGCTAGTAATGCAACTCCAATTCCGATTATAAACATAGGAACAAAGTAGTCCATCCATCCCCAATTTGCAATATCAGTCGACAAATCCATGCAGGTTACTTTGCACAGTACAATATAAGCATATCTATTGTTTTTCCTTGATTTTTTTTGTTTTTCTATTTTGTCGACGATAGGTCGGTTAAGTATATATACTGTCTACTTAGTGTATCGACGGTGAATATCAATGGCTGAAGTAGTAGCTAACACAGGAGTAAGTAAAGATTCGGGATATTTGTATTATCTCGGAAAAGATGGTAACGTATGGCGTACCAAAATGGCCCGTGGCGGGAAGAAGACAGGTGGAGGCCCAGAAATGGTAGCTTCTGCAGGTGTTTCTAGGGAAGATGGATTCCTATATTACATTGACAAAGGTGGCAATGTAGCTAGGTCTCCAATGGCTCGCGGTCGCAAGTAAAACGCTAAGTTTTACTATTTAGCCCAAGTTACTATAGCTTGGGCTATCTTTTTTTTCTTTAAGGCAGAGGTCGCTTAGCCCGGTATAGCGCCGGCCTTGAAAGCCGGTGGGAAATTTCCCTCGGGGGTTCAAATCCCTCCCTCTGCGCCATTAGGGCTAGATTATATTTTCTTTTGATTTAATCTCGGACGTTATTCTAGAAATAAAATCATCAATGGGTATTCCATTTACTTGATTACGATTGGTATCTAAGTAAGAAACAGTTTCATTTTTTTGTTCATCATCTCCAATAATCATAAGATATGCCGGACGCATGCTTCTGTGAGTGCGTAGTTTTTTCCCAATAGTATCATCGCCTGTATCTAGATCAGTACGTATTCCTAATTTGCGCAAAGATATGTTGACCTGATTCGCGTAATCAATCTGTTTTTCTGATATTGTAAGAATATGTACTTGAGTAGGAGAAAGCCAGGTTGGAAACATTCCTCCAAAGTGTTCAATTAACACTCCGCAGAATCTTTCCATCGAACCAAAAGGTGCTCTGTGGATTATTACTGGACGGTGTTTCTCACCATCTGAGCCTGTGTATGTTAGATTGAATCTTTCAGGTAAATTATAATCAACTTGAACAGTACCTAGTTGCCATTCCCTTCCTAAAACATCCTTTACTATGAAATCAATTTTCGGCCCATAGAATGCAGCTTCTCCAGGTTCTTCACTGAAATCAACGCCCAAAATTCTCGCAGCATTCTTACAGGCAGCTTCAGCTTTATCCCATTGCTTAGAGTCTCCGACATATTTATCAGAATCAGAATCACGAAGTCCAATTCTAACTCGGTAACTATCCATCTCGAGGGTACCAAAAATAATCTTAACTAATTCGATACAACCTAGTATTTCTTGTTCAATTTGGTCTTCAGTTACGAATAAATGTGCATCATCTTGAGTAAAACCTCTTACCCTAGTCAGTCCAGATATTTCACCAGATTGTTCCCAACGATACACGGTCCCAAATTCAGCTAGTCTCAATGGAAGATCTCTATATGATCTAGCTTGGCTAGAATAGATTCTTATATGATGAGGACAATTCATTGGTTTGAGCATATATCCTTTTATTTCACCATCCGACATTAAATTAGATAAATCAGCGCATGAGCATTTATCATCTGATAATTTGCGTAGTGTGTCGCGTTCTATTATTGGAGGATATTGACTATCTTGATAATATGGGAAGTGGCCAGAGGTTCTATACAAATCTAGTTTTCCAATATGTGGAGTATAAACTTGTTGATAACCTTGATTTCCCAAATGTTCTGAAATAAATTTTTGCAATTCATTTCTTACTACAGTACCCCTAGGAGTCCAGAGAATAAGTCCTTGCCCTACCATTTCATCTATATGGAATAATTGAAGATCCTTTCCCAACTTTCTGTGGTCTCTCTTAGAGGCCTCACGAAGAAAAGTTTCTCTAGCCTGAAGTTCTTCCTTCGATGAATAACACATTCCATAAATTCGTACAAGTGTTTCTCTAGTAGCATCAGCTCTCCAGAATGCTTGACTAGTACTAGTCAATTTAAACCACCGTAATTTTGCAGTACTTTCTACATGAGGTCCCTTGCACAAGTCTACAAAATTGCCCTGACGGTATGCAGATGATCCTACATCACGGCCAATCTTATCATCCATTATTTCCATTTTAAATGGATTTTCCGAGAAAATTTCTCTCAGTTTTTTATTATCATATTCTTCTCTGCTAATGGGTATATTTTGTTTGACTATTTTCCTCATTAATTTTTCGATTTTAATTAAATCGTTTTCATTAATAGGGTCCATGTGGAAATCATAATAGAATCCATTCTCAACTGGTGGCCCTATTGTAGGTTTTGCCTCAGGGTATAATTGAGTTACAGCTTGAGCCAAAAGATGAGCGCATGAGTGTCTTAGAATGTATAAACCTTCATCAGAATCTCCAAAGATAATATCGATTTCACAGTTTTCCTTGATAGAGAAAGATAAATCTTTTTCTTCACCATTGATGAAAGCTGCAATTGCATTATTCTTCTTGCCAAGTATTTCTACAATCACTTCTTTGGCAGTAGTTCCCTTGGAAAAATTATGTGATGCGCCATTGCGCTTGACTTCAATCATCTTTAATTGCGTAAGACATCAATACAAAAAGACTTCTCTTAGGTAAATGCTTATACTCCATCTACTCTACTTACGTTAGGTATAATATGGTAAAAAGGCCGCAAAAAGGCAGAAAACGGCGCCCTAGAAGGGGGAAAAAACCTAAAGGTTCAGGAAATAAAAATCTCCTTCTTCAATTTCTAGGAGGCGGCATTGTTCTTATCTCTATTGTTTTTCTAATTGCCGCAGGTACCATAGACTCAACATTAGGTACTATAATGGGTATGGTAGTAGTAGCAGTCATATTTTATTTTGTTTCATTGAATTCTAATAAGGCTCCATCTAGAAAGAGAGGAAGGCGTAGACGTGCAAAATCTGAAGCAGATGAGCCACAATTTTATACTGCCTTACCATCGACACTAGGTTTAGATGAAATACCAGAAGAAACTTCTAGATCTGAGGTAAATTTACCACCAAGGCCAATAAGATCAGTTAGGCGACAAAGGGATTTTGTACTTTATCCGTTGGCAGTTGGTGGAGGCGCTTATTCGGATTCTTATATACAAATAGATAACGACATAGTTCTTAGACTTCGTTCTGAAATGACTCCTGAGTCTGAACTAAAACCATTATCTGGTTTACGTATCGAAAACTTCCCTTCATCAGATGAAATAGAAGCTGTAGAGAGAGCACCGGCAGTAGCGGAGGTAGCTCCAGTAGCAGTAGAGGGAGCACCGGCAGTAGCGGAGGCAACTTCAGTAGCAGTAGAGGGAGCACCGGCAGTAGCGGAAGCACCTCCAGTAGCAGTAGAGGGAGCACCGGCAGTAGCGGAAGCAACTCCAGTAGCAGTAGAGAGAGCACCGGCAGTAGCGGAGGCAACTTCAGTAGCAGTAGAGGGAGCACCGGCAGTAGCGGAAGCACCTCCAGTAGCAGTAGAGGGAGCACCGGCAGTAGCGGAAGCACCTCCAGTAGCAGTAGAGGGAGCACCGGCAGTAGCGGAAGCAACTCCAGTAGCAGTAGAGGGAGCACCAGCAGTAGCGGAAGCAACTCCAGTAGCTGCAGAGGGGTCACCTGTAGTCTCACAACTTCAGTCAACTACTTCAGAAGAAGAGGATGAAGAAATGGACTTTGATATGGAATGGGACTAACCGTTTTTGGAGTATAAGATTCACCCGTTGCTCTTTTATGGTCTCACTGGTTTGATATATTCTTGAAAGTTCATGACTACATAGTTAAACGCCGCCGTAAGCACCCTTTACACTTTACATTGTTAGATCCAGGTAAAATGGATTCTAATCAATTAGTTGAATTGGCAATC
>JBJLBY010000052.1:0-18408 GCA_045567975.1 Candidatus Poseidoniales archaeon
ACTTATGATTCAGCCACACTTTTTGTAGATGAATCTCAGTTGAAAGAAGCAAATGTGATAATTCCAAAGTGGTCGATAATTAATCTAAGTGTGGTTGTCAATAATCCTACTGATTTGAATTTTAACAATTTATATTTAGATTTAGAAGTCAATAATCAACAGGCTTTTGCCAGAACAAGCTTTAAACTTTTGAGCAATACTACACTTAGAGAAAATGTTACATGGCCTGCCTCGGTTGAAGGTCCATTGTCACTAAGAATCAGTACTAAATTAGTTGATTACTCAGATAATATCACTGATTACACAATTACACTTTCTAAATTTATTGAAGTAGAATCAACCAACATTAGTGAAGAAGAATCAAGCGGAGCCTGGGGCGCACTCTTTGCAATCATTATTCTGTTGTTTTTGTGCAGTTACATAATTTATAATGATGTAGAGACTGCGGAAGCAAAATCAAATTCTGGAGATGTTTTTAATGATTCTGATCATGATGGCGATGATGAAGAATCTTCTGGACATAACGAAGAAGAGTAGATAATTTGAGTCAAATAATTCTTGGTATAGAATCTACTGCACATACTGCAGGTGTCGGTTTGATAACCTCGGAAGGAGAAATTTTGTCCAATCAAAGATCAATGTACATACCCGATGAAGGTGGCATTCACCCCAGGGAGGCCTCTAGACATCATTCTGATATTTTCCCACAACTTTTTCAGGATGCGTTTGGAGAATCGGGACTGAATCCTTCAAATATTTCTTTAGTGTCATATGCTAGAGGTCCCGGTCTTGGGCCTTGTTTAAGAACTGGAGCTACAGCAGCAAGAGCTTTTGCATACGCACATAATATTCCTTTGATTGGCGTTAATCATTGTGTAGCTCATCTGGAGATAGGAATGCTAGAGGGAGCTACAGATCCAGTTCTTTTGTATTTATCTGGGGCTAATACCCAAGTGATAGCTTATGCATCAGAAAAGTACAGAGTTTTTGGGGAAACAATAGACATAGGAATTGGTAATGGGCTTGATAAATTTGCGAGAGAAGCTGGTATGGGATTTCCAGGTGGGCCAAAAATTGAAAAATTGGCCCAAGGTCCAGAACTGTTGGATTTACCTTATTCTGTTAAGGGAATGGATATGGCCTTTTCAGGACTAATGACTGCAGCAAAATCAAAATTAGATTCAGGAAATGCGATTGAAACAGTCACTTATTCTTTACAAGAAACTGCTTTTGCTATGTCTTGCGAGGTAGCTGAGAGGGCACTTGCACACACAGGAAAATCTGAACTTGTTCTAGGTGGTGGCGTAGCTTGTAATGAAAGATTAAGAGAGATGGCTACAATTATGTGTGAGGAGCGAGGAATAACATGTTTTATTCCTTCAAAAGGGTTGTGCGTTGATAATGGTGTAATGATTGGATGGTTAGGTTTTCAAATGGTCGATGCAGGTTATGATATAACTGAAGTAGACAATGAAATTAATCAGAAGTATAGAACAGACATGGTAGAGGTTACTTGGAGATGAAATTTAGAGGTGCAGAAGCGATTGTTGAGACGATAGATTGGCATGGTACAAAAGCAATTTCTAAGGTAAGAAATAGGCGTGGTTATCGACACCCCTCTTTGGAAAAGAGATTAGTTTTAGAAAGACTAAGAAGTGAGGCTAGAATTATAGAAAAGCTTCTATCTGCAGGTATTTCAGTTCCTGCCATATATTCAGTGAACTCAGATTCGAATACTATAATTATGGAATTTATAGATGGATTGACTCTAGAACAAGCTCTGAGGAGACAAGACTATGAAAAGCACCTATTAGGGACTGCAAGATTATTGTCAGCTCTGCATTCTCTGGACGTGTTACATGGAGATCCCACAACTAGCAATTTTTTAGTAAAAGAAAAAATATATGCAATAGATTTTGGCTTATCCAGCATATCAGATGATGATGAAAACAGAGCTGCAGATCTTAGAGTATTTCTTGAGTCTTTAGATTCTCACCATTCGGAGATAAACGGTAGAGAGATGTTTCTAAAAGAATATTCAAAAGGGGATCAGTCAAAATCAGTTTTAGAGGCTCTTAAAGTTTTAGAATTAAGAGGTAGATATAACCTGATGAGAGGTTAGGCGCAGTGTAATAATCCCCCTCATTGTTTGGGTAATAGAGTTAGAGGTGTATATTCAGTGTATAAGAAACATTTTTTTGTATTTATATTAATTATTTTTGTTTTTCTTAGTTCCCCATCTAATGCAGATAAAGAGCCAATTTGGCAGTGGTCTTCAGCAGTTGGAGTATCTGATGTTGCAATCTCAGACGATTCCGTTAATATTTCAGCTTCGTATGGAAATAAGCTTAGTTATTGGTACAACAGTTCCTCCACACCTTATCGCACTAATAATTTAGATTATGCCGTCTCTAACATGTCTATGTCTTCCTCTGGGAAGTACGTAATTACTGGTGAACCAGGAGGCACAACACTAACCTTTTGGGATAAAGGTGATAAGAGTTGGGGAAAGACTAATTTTCAAGTTGAATTAAGAGGCGTTGATTTCTCAGCAGATGGAACTAAAATAGGTGCAATTGATCTTTACAATGTATATTATATTCATAAAAGTAGTAAAAATGTCGTTTGGTCTGAGAATCATCCAACCACACAGTTAAGTGCACTTTCAGTTTCACCGGATGGTAAGTATCTTGCTATGGGTACTATTGATGGTGATGTTTTTGTTTATTCCACCTCTAATTCCTCGGATGTTTGGCAACATACAGATATTTTAGGAGGGCGTGTTACAAGTATTGAATTTACAGGAGATAGTTCGCATCTTATAATTGGGACTGCTAATGGTCGCGTTTATGTTTATGCAAGCGATCTTTCAGAAGGTGAAGATGCAGTCATATACTATGCTCAACCTGAGAGAATTTCCTGTGTTTCTGCAAGCCCTAATCCAGATTATTATTTGTTTGGAACTGCAGAGGGGAAATTAGTACTTCTTTCTAATGAAACCGGGACTAAGGTTTGGCAAAAAAGTTTAGCAAATGGGATTGCTGACACATCAGTAGTAGATTGTACTTTCAATGGTAATGGTCATTATGTTTTAGCCGGCGCAGATAATAGTAAAATAATCCTATTAGCCAACACGACAACAGGTAATGTTCTATGGGAGGAGACTTCATCTGATAAAGTCACTAGTGTTGCAATGTCTTACAGAGGTTCAAGTATAGTTGTTGGAAAAGAAGATGGCATTGATCTCTACTATGAAGAGCTATTGGATAATCAGGCACCTATTGTGTCTATATTGGACATAACGCCTTTGATTTCATTACCAGGTACACTTGTTACTATGAATTCTTCGTCAATAGATTACGATGGCTCAGTTGTATCTTATAAGTGGGTTTCATCAATAGATGGAAATCTTTCCACAGAGAAAAATTTTTCAATTTCTAATTTGTCCCAAGGTTTACACATAATCACTTTCAGGGCAATGGATAATGAGGGAAAATGGAGCAATTTTGTATCTTTAGAGATAGGAGTAGGTGATTTTCCAGTGGCTACTATAGATTCAATAAGTGGTTGTAATTTAGTTGATAGTTGTGTAATTAGTGAAGGCACAGATATTGAATTTGTCGGTTCAGCGTCATCAACTGCGTCAGAAGATACGGCCATAGTTGGCTATGAGTGGCGTTCTAGTTTAGATAATTCTTCAGTATTATCTACTAGTGCCTCCTTCATATCTTCCTCGTTGTCTAGAGGTTTGCACGTGATTACTTTTAGAGCTATGAATGAGATTGATTTCTGGTCTGCTAATGCTACTTTTGAAGTCCTGATCAATGGAGTTCCTGAGGCTACTATAATCAGCGCAACTCCGAATCCAGTAACGCCCGGCGAGTCAGTTGTTTTGATTTCAAGTGCAACAGATCCTGAGAATGAACCTATGAATTATATTTGGACTTCAACAACATTATTATTTGCTAATGGACAAAACATATATGAAAATTCCGCACCTTACAATGAACCAGTAAATGGGTCACAAATTGTAACTTCTGACAGTGATGTCGGTTCGCATGTTATTTCTCTAAGAGTACAAGATTCGTATGGAGTATACAGTGCGATTTCGAATGTTACAATAAATATACTTTCTCCGCCATTAGTTCAGGCTCAATGTGATGAATCCGGTATAATTGGTGAAACACTACTCTTTAGCACAATTGCCAGCGATAAAGATGGGATAATTGTCTCTTATGAGTGGGACTTTGATAGTGATGATGGCGATTTTGATTCAGTAGATTTTACAGGTAGCCTTGCCACGCATTCGTACAATGAGACCAAAAGTAATTCAGATTATGTGGTAGTTGTCAAAGTAACTGACAATGATGGTCTTACTGCATTTGATGAGTGTGAAGTGATTATTGGAAGTGAACAATCAGTGGACACAGCTTCTACTGAATCTGGTGATAGTTCAGGAGCAATTGGTGAGTTGTTAACTCCTCCAATCATAGCTGGCACTTTGATTTCGATTTTAGCAATAGGTGGCCTTGCGTATTACATGTTAAGAGATAATGAGGATTATTCTTTATCTAGCACCACGCAGGTTTCTCCTTCACCAAAAACTACCGGATCAAATTTCATGGATTCAATAGTGCCCGAATCGTCCCCAGTAAAAGAGAGTAGAATTATTGAAGAAGATGTGTTAGATACAACAGTTGTCGAATGTCCTCAGTGCTCAGCACAAATAGATATTCCATCAATATCAGGTACTCAGTCCTTACAATGCCCCGAGTGTGGTTTGGAGGGGGAGATAGAGCTTTAATGGCACTTGGCAGTGTCATTTTATAGGAGAGTTCCTATAGTGAATTAAGAATAATGAAACGTGTAAAGTTGATTAATGACCCTGCCGAATTGGTAGCACTTTTTAGAGCCGTAGATTCTGATGAGAGGCGTAACGTGCTTTCGACTCTTGCTGAAGGGTGGACTATGATTAGCGCCTTAGTTGAAAAATTTGGTGAGGGTGCCCTTGATGCCATTATTTACTTTGAAAAATTCAAATTGGTAGAATCACGATGGGAGGTTAATAATGATACAGGAAGGCCTGAGAAAGGTTACCGTACCTTCTACAACGCTTTTCAAATTTCTACTTCTTTGTCTTTTGACGAGGCACAAGAACTTCTCACAGTTGTTTTGATGACTGAAAAGAAGTTTAACAATTTGGAATCTAAAATTGTAGATATGATTGGTTCAGAAGGCACCTTTGCCAATGATGTAGCTAGAGATTTAGAGATTACATCATTAACCTTGAAAGGATTAGTAAGACGTTCTGTTAAATTTGATTTCAAGGGGCATAATATAGTTCCTATTAAAGAGGAGGAGTGATGGGTGGTTTGGATATTGATGAATCTCTTCCCGGTGAGAATGTAGAAGAAGAGTTTGGGGAAGAAGTTATAAGGCGTGAAAATGAAGATGCAAGTTTACCTTCGTCAGGTTTTTCATCAGTTGATAGCTGGTCGTCTTCATCACAATCCAATGAGGAATCTGTCAGAGGTTGGTTATACCTAGTTGCAGGAGCAGGATATGGCTTGTTGGTTGTTTATCTTTTTCTCGTAATATTTATGGAAATGAAGCTCCCGATTCTAAGTAATGAGGATGTTAAGGATGCTAACGGAGCTTTAACTACAGCAATTCTGATATCTGCGATGGTCTATGTTACCATTTGGTTTTTCATGTCTGGAAAAAAACATTCATTCTTTGTGGAAGATCCAGATAAGGCTAAATTTTACGCAGGTATTATTGGTTTAGCTTCTTTAGTCATCATTGCACTCAGTTGGGAGGATTATAGTCGTGAAATGGTTGTATCTGCAATTTTGACATCAGTTTCAACTTGGTCTTACATAAAATCAGCAGAAATGAAAGATTAATCTTTATTTGATATTTGGCGAGGGTCTTATAGTCTATCCAATTGTGTTAGATTTATAATTCAGTCCTTAGTGATTCGAATCTCTTTCTCCACACCTTCAATGTCGCCACATTGGTAAGACTGAATTATATCCTGCTAAAGGTATTCCAGTCATTGCTGCAGTTTGTTGGTTATTTGTTCTTAAGTGGTTAGGTTCTAAATCATTAATTTTCCCTACACCTATAGATCCCAAAGTTTCAGCTAACTCAATTCCAAAATCTTTTAGTTGTTTACTACTACATTCTTTTTCCAAGAATAAACCGGAAGCACCCAGGGCAATCAACTTAGTTGCAAATTCACAATCAAGTTCATCAGAAGCAGCTAATATTGTTAAATTGTTTTTGTAACCTCTTGCAGCAGTTGTTACAGCTTCCATTGGAATATTGCTATTAGTTAGAATAACTCCATCAGCTCCAGCTTTCCCTATTATGTCTAAATCGTTTTCAAGATCACCAGTATTAAGCCTAACTAGTATTGGTACTCTTTTTGCACTTCCCTGTCTCATTAGTTCGATAACTAGTTCTAAATCAGTGGGTTTTTTCATATCTAATCTACGATTAACGTTTGTGGGGCATAAATCAACAATAGCAACGTTTGCTTTACCAAGATTATTAGGCGCCTTTCCGTTCAGTTCCCAAATTGCATATTCAGGTGCATTTGCACCTTTCCAAAGAACAGGTATTGTTAGATTCAGAGGTTCTTCCTTGTTTTTGCCTATTGAAAGAGAAAGATCGATTTTGTCAATTATAGGAGTTCTTGGCCTCCTACTAAGTGTAGCAGTTGTAATCATTATTGTATCTGTAACAGATGCTTTTCCCTTTTTCTTTATAATTTTTCTTTCAGCCTTGTTATTATTTTTGACTTCCTTAAAGTCTAAACCATTCGGATCTATTCCATAGTCCTTTAGTTTTACTTGTAATTTTTTCCAGTCTGCAGGCGTAATATTCTTAATTCCAAGTTCATCTTTATTGAAATCACCAGATATCAATATTTTCCCTTTCGCCATCATTTTTCCAATATCGCCCAAAACATCACCGCAAACAACAATAGTTCCTCCAGTCATGCAAGTTCCAATGTCTCCTCTTACAGTTCCAGATATCATCAAATCTCCGTTTGACATAGATATTCCAGCGTCACCATCTACGGAACCTTGAATTACAATAGTTCCCCCGGAGAGGCAATGCCCCGCACCTTCTTCACAACTTCCGTTCAGAATAATTTCACCATCATGCATTCCATTCCCTAGAAATCTTTTAGCATCTCCATTAAGGATAATTTTGCTACCATTATTCATTCCTGCAAAATTATCCCCAGCTAGTCCTTCAAAAGTTATTACTTTTTTTGGAGGCATAAAAGAAGCAATACATGTTTGTCCAGCAAGATTGGTAACTTTTGCTGAATCATGACTCTCAAATCTTTTACGTAGTTGTTCATTAATGAGCGTCGATGTCCAAGATTCTTCAGAATCAGCCATATTATATGAAGTTGTAACCAGTATTTAGGCCATTAGGTCTGAGATTAATGTCCTCTTGTGACCATGTACTCTAGTAATTCTTCCAGTGTGTTTCTTGCATCACCTTCTGGATACTTCCGTAGTGTTTCTCTTGCTCCATCTAGATATCTAATGGCTCCTTCATGACAATACTTTAGAGTACCTGATTTCTCCATAATTTGTACAGCTCTAGTGATATCTTCCTCACTATTATTCTTATCATCTAAAATTTTGATTAGTTCAATTCTCTCACTTTCTATGGCTCTATTTAGAGCATCTATTACTAGAAGTGTTCTCTTTCCTTGTCTAATATCTGAGCCAGATGGTTTTCCTAAAACTTCAGCCGGTGCAGTGGCATCCAAATAGTCATCCCAAATTTGGAATCCCAAACCTACCCATATGGCCATTTGTCTTAACTCATTTGCTTGTTCTGTGGATGCACCTCCTATTAGACCCCCTCCATAAGCTGCTGAACCAAACAGTATAGATGTTTTCAACCTAATCATTTCTAAGTATTCATCTGTGTTTACCGTTTCTTTTTCTTCAAAGTTGATATCCATTTGCTGACCTTCAGCAATTCTTCTAACAGTATATGCAACATGCCTAACTAGCTCAGCTTTTATTTCATCAGAAATTTCACTTTCAGTAATCATTTCAAATGCGTATGAAAATAGTGAGTCTCCAGCAAGTATGGCGGTGGGCAACCCATAAACCGTGTGACAGGCTGCAACTCCATGACGTAGATCATCATCATCCATAACGTCATCATGTACCAATGTGAAGTTGTGTATGACCTCTAAAGATGTTGCGAAAGGTATTGCTTTTTCTGATTTTCCACCGACCATTTCAGAAGTGAGCAAAGCCATCACAGGTCTGAGCCTTTTTCCTCCAGCTAGAGGGATATGTGCCATTGCTTCGTATAATTTGCTAGGTTCCCTTATTTCTAAATATTCAGCTAAAGCTTTCTCAATAGGTTTTGCTCTTTCAGCCATTTTCTGTTTAATATTCATTAGCATTCTCCCATATTGTGCACTTCTTGATCTCTTATTTTTTCTGGGTCAGTTATATTTTCCCATATTTTATCAATAAAATTTTCTTTTATCAATCTAAACCAAGGTCCAATTAAATCACCGTTCTCTTCAGCGTTCTCAAAGAATTCATTTAATTCAGCCCTATTCACATACTTCGTTGTCTCAATTTCATTTTTGTTAGGATTTATTTCAAGATCATCTTTCATTACAAAGATATAGTCTATCTCGTGTTCAATCCATTTTTCATCAGCTCTCGCTTTATAGTGCATTCTAGTGATAAAATTTAATTTGTGTATGTCTATTTTATTTTCATCTATACCTAGTTCTTGTATCATTTTTCTCTTTGCAGCAATACGAGCACCATCTATGCCTTCTTTCTCATCATCTAAAAAGAGAGGATGGCTGCAACAGCTGTTAGCCCAAATGGATGGAAAAGTTATTTTCTCAGCAGCTCTCTTTTGTATCAAAAGTTCATTTTTGGAATTAAACAATAAAACGCTAAATGCTCTATGAAGTTTTCCCTTCCCAAGATGGCAGCTAATTTTTGAGTCGTTACCAATTATTATGTCGTTTTCATCAACAACAATACAATTCTCTTTCATCATCTGAACTTGTTCATCATCGTATCCACTAAGTTCAGGGTTTGCCATAACCATCTATGTGCAAATAGGCGGGTAATTAAAAATGGGAGTGCATGCTAAGCTCTTTATCTTAGCCCCAAAGTAGACTGGTATGACTAAGCTTGATTTTCTTAATGAATTAAGTATTGAAAATATAAATTTGGGTGGTTTCTCAACAGAGTGGTTAGGTTCTGGTAACGAACTAGAATCAGTTACTCCTGCAAATGGAACTCTGATTGCTAAAGTTAAGCAATGTGATTCTGGAGATTATGAGAAGATTCTTCAAAATAGTTCATCAGTGTTTACAAAATGGAGGATGGAACCTGCACCAAAAAGGGGAGAAGTTGTAAGGCAATTGGCTAACGAATTTCGAAATCACAAAGTAGCACTTGGAAAATTAATTTCGTGGGAGATGGGTAAAATTCAGGCAGAGGGTGAAGGTGAAGTTCAAGAAATGATAGATATTGCAGATTATGCCGTTGGCCTAAGCAGACAGCTATATGGTAAAACGATGCATTCCGAAAGACCAAATCATCGAATGTATGAGCAGTGGCATCCATTGGGGAATGTAGGAATCATAACTGCGTTCAATTTTCCTGGAGCTGTTTGGGCCTGGAATGCGATGATTGCAGCAGTCTGTGGAGATGTGATGGTTTGGAAACCATCTTCTAAGACACCACTTACTGCAATAGCTATTCAAAAAATTGTGAATAAAGTCATGGAGCCTCTTGGTTGGAATGGAGTAATGTCACTTTTAGTTGGTTCGAGCAGAGATGTTGGTGAATTGTTAATTCATGACAGACGTGTACCTCTTATTTCAGCAACAGGTTCATGCAACATGGGGCGTAAGATTGGTGAAGCTGTAGCTAAAAGATTAGGTCGTTCTTTGTTAGAGCTCGGGGGCAATAATGGAATTATAGTAATGCCAGATGCAGATCCTGAGCTAGTTCTTAGGGCTGTTTTGTTTGGGGCTGTTGGTACTACTGGACAGCGTTGTACTTCTACAAGACGCTTATTTTTGCACAAATCTATAAGTTCAGATATTACTAATAGATTAGTCAAAGCCTACTCACAGATAAAGATTGGTAATCCACTAGATTCTAAAACAGTAATGGGTCCCCTAGTAGATTCAAGTGCAATTGAGGATTACAATGAGGCCCTAGGCATAATTAAATCAGAAGGTGGCGAAATTTTGTGCGGAGGAAATCAATTAGATGTGGATGGTTTCTTTGTGGAACCTACTATAGTTAAGGCAGATATGAGTATGAAAATAGTACGTGAGGAGACTTTTGCACCTATATTGTATCTCTTTGAATTCGATACACTAGAAAATGCTATTCAGATGCATAATTCAGTAGATCAAGGGCTTTCTTCATCAATTTTCACTCGTGATATGCAATCTGTTGAGAACTTCCTTTCACATGCAGGTAGTGATTGCGGTATAGCTAATATTAACATTGGAACTAGTGGGGCTGAAATTGGAGGAGCTTTTGGCGGTGAGAAAGACACAGGAGGAGGAAGAGAAGCAGGCTCAGATTCGTGGAAAGTATACATGCGTAGACAGACCAATACACTTAATTGGTCTGATGAATTACCATTAGCACAAGGAATAAAGTTTGGATAAAAATGAGCGACGACGACAAACAATATTTGCGAGTTCCTAAGGACAACGCTGAAGCAATGTTGGCAAAATTAACAGATGCTGGATTATTAGATAAAGATGCAGAAGTTAGATGGGAAGGCGACTTTGTCTCTTTTCCACTTGTTACAAAACCTCATGATTAAGTATATTAATCAGTTTTGAAACACACGACTTCAAGTATTAAATCCTGTAATTCAATCCAGTTTTTGGTATCTGTACTATCTGTTGGATTTGGTACAAAATCATCAATAAAGTTGTCGATAGGTTCCACTCCAGTATTGTCACTTAAACTTTCAGATGATATTACAGCAAGACCTATAGTTACGATTAGTAAATTTTGTTCCGGGGCTTTCCACACTTCTCCAATATATCTAGATTCAGCACCTTTGGTTACACTATAGTTTAATTCACCAATACCTAGTTTTTCTGTCTTTGCAGTACCATTATAGATGATGTATTGAGTTTCATAGCCTTGTTTAGTCACTCTGCTTCCAGCTTCTAATTCAGCATCAAGTTCTATTTCTTGGTCTATGGCCATTTTATTGAATTGTTTGTCCAATTCAATCAATGCATCCTTTTCATCTAGATCAAAGGGTAATTTTAATGCAATAACAAATAAAATTGCAGGATATCCATCACTTTCACCTTCTGAATTCTCCCCATCATCTGCATATAGTATAAACGTAGTTGACAACAGTCCTAAACCATAAACCTCTCTTTGGTTCATACTTTTTTTCCATCCTTTTTCATTATCATTAATTACAGAATCAGGAATTTGAGCATTAGCAGATTCATAGAGCGGCATCAGTACCAAGCATGGAATCACAATTATCAGAGCAATAGTAAAGCAAGCACTACTTCTCAGGAACATTCTCTTTTTCGATCTTGGCATTCCAGCTAAAGCCCTTCCACTTAGGTAAATTGGAGTCCCAATAGTAATACTGAGTAGTAATGGTATCATGTTTTCTTCTGCATAAGTAATCAAAAATCCTAAAAATAAGAATCCACAACATAGGTAATAGCCTAATTTTCTAATTTCTATATTTTTATTCATTACCTTGAAAGACCATTGAGCTTTGATTATTTCAACATTAATCTTCTTGAGTAAGAAATGCCATAATTGAATTGTAAATCCAGCTTTTGGTTCAACTTCTCTGTATTTATTTGTAATTTTCCGATCTCTATATATTACAAAAGATCCTAATGAAGAGACAGTAAATAAGAAAATTAAAAATCCACTGTCAACTCCAAAAGAGCTCATGTAGTATGCAAAGAAAGCTATTATTGCTAAAATCCAGGCACTTTTAAAAGGTCTTGACTCGTTTTCCCCAATTAATTTTACATATATTTTCTTTTCCTTATGATCCAATTCTTCAGCATCTAGTATTTGTTTTCCTTCTTCTATTTCTCTTCCAATAAAAGTATTCATCTGGATGTTTCTAGTAATTTCATCCAGAGTTTCACTATCATCACTAAGTGACCACTTATTTGTTTTACTTTGTATTACCAAAGATTCAACTTTAATGTATTGTCTTGCCATTGATAATATACTTGTAATTACGAATAGCACAATATTCCCATTAGTTAGAGCGATTAAAGAAATTGGTAACAAAAGTAGTTGCCACCATGAGGAAAATCTATGTGTGAAAGTTCTTTCTAAATAGTCAATATTTTCACACCGCAAGTCCCAAAATTGCTTATCATTTTGAACTATAAATAATCTCAGATTTGTGATAAATAAAGAGCTATTTGAATTGTTATTAACACTTAAATTAGTGTAGTCTTTTATTAATTTCTCATTTGGCAGGAAACTTTTAGCTAGTTCCACAGTTTCTCAAACCTTATGTGATTTATAATAGTTTTCAACATATCTTACTTGAAAGAAGAGAAATTAATAGCCCTCATTAATAGTGAAGTATGGAGCTTCTTGATTTATTACGATTTTTTCTTGGGGCTGCGATGTTGTGTTATGGTTCTTGGACCGATCTTACAACACGTAGAGTCCCAAATACAGTATGGCTTTACTCAGGTAGCTTAGCATCTCTGCTCTTAATCTATGATTTATCTAGTTGGTGGGAAGACTATGGTTATCATATCTGGGCCTTATTATTTTCAACTATAATTTTGTTTTACAATGCATTCGTTGATGAGTATATTTTAGATAAAAATCAGATGTTGCTATGGAGGATTTCGCAAGGTCTTGCAGTTTTTTGCGCATTATATTTCTTCATTTCTATAGATTCTAGCCAATTTTCACTCTATGATTATAAACTATTTGATTTGATTTCCATTCCTTTACTAATTATTTTGATGTATGTTTGGTTCTATTTTGGGCCAACAATAGGTGGTGCAGATGTAAAAGCTATAATGACTTTGAGCCTTGTAGCACCATTCACATTTTCATTTAGTGATGATTATATCACGGCTTTTGATAATCGTGGTTTTCCTTACCCTTTTGTCATTTTTATGAATTCACTACTTCTTTATCTTTGTATTCCTTTTCTCCTTGTTGCTTACAATATTTTTAAGGGTAATTTTGAGAAGCCATATTTCCAAATGTTTTTTGGTACTAAAATGGATTTGCGGCAAGCTAGAGAAAGTTTTGTTTGGCCAATGCAGCAAGCTATTGGAGATAAGGTTGTATTCGTAGCTTTCATTCAACAAAAATCTAATGATGAAGAAAAATGGGATGAATTAGAAAAAAGAGGTATAGATGAGCCGTGGGTCTCTTTGAAGATTCCTTATATTGTTCCTTTGGCTCTTTCCTTCTTTGTTTCAGCCTTTTTCGGAGACCTCTTTTCACACTTTCTTGTTTCTCCGATAAATTCTTTATTTAGTTAGTTCAATAAATTCACTTAACACAGATGCAGTCGCGCCCCAAATTGTTTGATTATTAACTTTAAAGATAGGGATATCTAATTTTTTATTATTCATATCCCAGGTCTCATAGTATCCATTATTCGCACGTATAAGTTCAGATACTTTTACTATAAAAAATTCATCTACTTCTTCTTCGCAAATCTTCCATTTAGGTTCTTTGTCTAGAATACCTATGTAAGGATGAATTAAGTAGCCTGAAACAGGAACTGGAAGTGGCGTGAGTTTACCTATTATTTTAGTTTTATCTGGGTTAATTCCCATCTCTTCATATGCTTCTCTTTTAGCAGTGTTCTCTAAGGTTTCATTTTGTTCTTGAGAACCACCAGGTAGTGCAATCTGACCTGGATGGTTTTTTTCATGTAATGGCCTCTTTATTAAAGGAAAAGCGAGTTCATTTTTCTGATTAAATAAAGCAATTAGGACAGATGCTTTTTTCAGGGTGTCTTTTTTTTTATCAGATAACCATTCATTGTATTTCTGTCTTTTTTCAATATCGTCATTGCTATTTCTAACAGCCATCCGAGCCCATGCTTTAGTTCCAGGTAAATCCTTCTTTAGGTTAGATATTATGTTTTTTAACAAGATTACTTCTCAGCAAGTTTTTCCAATATTCTAATAAGTAAGTTCCAAAATTTGTATACAGATTCAATTTCTACTCTCTCATCTGGGGAATGAGGTCCTTTAATTGTTGGACCAAAAGAAATCATGTCCATATCATTTACTTTTTCTCCAATTATTCCACATTCTAAACCAGCATGTACTGCACAAACATTTGGTTTATCATCTAACATCTCAGAATATATATTCTTAGTTATCTCTAAAATTGGTGAGTTTATATTTGGAGCCCATCCAGGATACGGTTCATCTTGTTCTACATTAGAATTGTAAGATTTGGCCATGATTTCAATACGTTCTCTTTGTGCTTCTAATGCCTCGGCAATTGATGATCTAGTTGAACAATTTATAGTGTAATTTGCTCCATCATATTTTACAGAAGCTAAGTTATTTGACGTTTCAACTAATCCAGGCACATCGTGAGAATATTTCAGTACTCCGTGTGGTATTGTTCTTAATAGACCAATCAAATTCTTTTGACTTTTTTTACTTAAAGTTTCATTCGGTGAATCTTCCAAACCAGATAAGCTTATTTTCATCTTTGTTTCAATAGAACCAAATTCATTCATCAGTTCAGTTTGCTTTTCAGAGATTATTATCTGGGCATCGGAAACGGCTTCAGGGCTTATTAGAACTGTAGCAAAAGCTTCTCTAGGAATTGCATTATGTTTGTCCCCACCTTGTAGTGTTACAACTCTAGCATCTACATTGCGTTGCATGGAGTCTATTATTCTAGATAAGAATACAACAGCGTTTCCCCTATCTTCATGTATATCTACTCCTGAATGCCCTCCTTTTAGCCCTTCGACAGATAATTGGAACGATAGAAAATCGGTTGGTGCGCTTTGATATTCTACATCCATTTCAATGGTTGAGTCTCCACCTCCAGCACATCCAATACATATTTCTCCCCAATCCTCAGTATCTAGATTCAACATGGTTCTTCCTTTAATTATATTTTCATTCAAAGTGAAGGCACCGGTAAGCCCAGTTTCTTCATCTACTGTGAATAAACATTCCAGAGGTGGCAGTTTTGCATTTTTAGGTAAATCTAATAGAGCTAAAGCTGCGGCAACACCTATTCCATTGTCAGCACCTAGAGTAGTTCCTTTAGCCCTCAACCACCCCTCTTTGATGTATAATTTTAATGGATCTTCCATAAAGTCGTGTTTTGAGTCACGATTTTTTTCACATACCATATCAACATGGCTCTGAATGATTATGGTTGGACTTTTTTCGCCCCCGCCACTTCCAGGTCTTACTATTACTATATTTCCAGTATCATCTTCTCTTGTTTCAGGATTTCTTTCGTCGGCGAAATTCTTCAAAATTTCAATATTCTTTCTTCATGTTTAGATGGCCTTGGGATTTTTGTGATGTCTTCAAAATGTTTCCATAGTGTTTTAGGTTCTAAACCTTCAGTAATTGGAGCCATGTTGCATTATATTAGAGCGTTAAAATAAGCTTTAGTTTTTCTTATTATAATTTATTTCAATGAATTGATACGGTTCAAGAAGAGTTTCCTCAAAGGTGTCAACTTTTTCCTCATTTACAGTCATTTCGAGAGAGTGTTCATCATCAACCGAATAATCAAGGATATTGTTTCTTGAAAATTCTTTACCCCAAATATCAAAAAAGAATCCTAACTTTGCCGTGTTATTTTTTGTCGTTTCTACATGTACTCTTCCACTATTGTCGTAAGTGTGAATTGGGTGCAAAAATATGGTTTGACCGTTATCATTCTTTTCAAAACCTATATTCATAGGTATTTCTATTCTTACTCCATTAATAGTAATATTCAAATATAAATGATAGTGGTAATCTGACTTTATTCCATTTAGGGCGTAATAGCAAATGTCACTCTTTAGATAATCATTCTCAGGTTCTTCTTCAGTCTCAGTTTCTATGTTTAGGTAGTAAACACTAGATAGTATCATAATAGATACTAGAGTTAGAAAGATTACTTTCAGAATGTTTTCATTTTGTTTATTCTTCATCTTTTTTGCCGACAATAATTGTGGCACCTAAAGCAATTGCACCGATTGCAGATCCACCTGCAATCAACAGAAGGAGAGAAGGCCCTTCTTCATCATCTTCTTCTTCAGTTTCAGGTTCTGCAGTGTCTTGAAATCCAGCATTCAAGTGAAAATCTGGATTAACAGTTACATTACCATAAACTCTTTCAGTCTCTCCAGAAGTTTCATTAAAAATTAAATCAATAAATGCATATTTCCCTACAATATCATAGTAACTCAGGTTCATAGCAGTTTCATTGAATATTACGTCAAAGTAAGCGTTACAATGTTCATCTACTTTTGTCCCGTTGACATGCTCACAATAATGGGTCAAATTTCCAGAATCCCAATCATTCTCGTTACTATAATTGCCATCTGAATCTGCATCTACGAGTATTCGATGGGTTACATTTTCTCGTTTATCTACGTTTATCCAGCGTGCCGTATCATTCACTAACATCTGAACATTCCCAGGAACGACTCCATTCTCAGAAACAATTATTGTGAAAACGCCACCAGTATGGGCTGAACTCATTGGAGTTATTAACTGAAAGGAGATTAGCAGTAAGATTGCTATTCCAGTTAGTAACTCTTTAACTTTCATATTTGTATATTTTAAATAGCCTATAAATAAAAGGTGATACGTGATATATTAATGCATAATAAGGAAATTGCGTTGGGATTTTTGTTGCTTTTAAGTGTAGTAAGTGCTGGTGCTTATCTTTTCCTTGAAGAAGAATCTGAATCGATTTCAGATACTTCAATAAATTTGGATGAAGATCCCTTGATTCAAGGAGACAGCCACGATCATATGGATGCATCAATGCACAATATGAGTAGTGGCAACATTAAGCAGATTGAATACAATCCGTTAACTAATGGTGGCAATGCAGAAGTTACAGTCGCAGATTCGCCAGATGGAAGAACTTATGCCTATCAATCAGGCTGGTCCGAGTTTCATATAACTGATGTAACAGATCCGTATAATACGACTGTAACTGGAAAATATACAGATCCTAATACTCAACTTCTTGACATTAAATATTTGGAATTCAATGGTAGAGAGTATGTAATTCTTCAAAACCAGTTAGTTGATCCTGGATATACTGATCCTCAAGTTGGGGAATGGGGAGATCCAACACAAGTTAGTGTTGTATTAGTAGATGTGACAGATAAGACAAATCCAGTCTGGGTTGATAGTTGGTATGATTCAGACCATCCTAGTGGCCCTCATAATCTTTACACACATATGATAGACAATGAATGGTATATTTTTGTTGCAAATCCAGATTATGAGGGCTGTGACATTGCAGTCGGTGAAGCTTGTGGAGGCGTTACTATTGCCCATTTGAATCTTCAAGGTTCAGCAGCTAGAACTTTAGAAGGAGTACCTGGTGCAGGATATGGCCATACAATAATTAAGGTTGGAGAATATGAAGTGGCTTGGGAGACAACAAGAGGAGGTTGGATTTATATTCATGATATGACGGTTCAGACTTGGCCAGGAAATGACCCTTTAGATCCACGTTATGGGCGAACTTATGTTTATGGGGCTTATTGGGAAGCTGGTGTAAGAATTGGTGATGTTACTGATGTTCCTCATCCAGTAAACAGTCCTGAAAATTACTTGCTTTATGGATTGGGATGTAAAACTACTATAGGTTCACCTGTAACTTGTTTGTGGAGAGCACCGGAGGTTGGATACTGGATGGATTTTACAGATTTTGATGGAGATGGGCAACCAGATAGTGGCTCTACAGGTAATGAAAATGGAGGAAGAGCCTCTTACATTCATTATACAGAACCTTACCCTGAAATGGTTGACTTATCTCATTTAGATTCGGATATAGTTGGTGAAAGACATCTCATTACTGCCGCAGTTGAAGTTATTTCTACTAATGTGGGTACTGGAATGATTTACATTATTGACAATACAGATTATGAGATAATTAATGGAAATTTACGTTTTCTTCCTAAATTGTTAGGAGATTGGGAAATACCTACTTCAGGTATGCATTGTTTTGGAAGTTCATGTGAGCCACATGCTAACAGTGATGAATGGTTACTCTTCAGTCCACATAATTTGGATTCAGGTCATTTTTTAACAGACGATGAGAAACCAGACCAAAGTTATGGAGGTGGTTGGGATGGTAGACTATACATTTCACA
>JBJLBY010000053.1:0-18171 GCA_045567975.1 Candidatus Poseidoniales archaeon
AAAGGATTTACATTTCAGGGCGTTGTAAAATGTACGGAATGTAGTAACACTTCAAATAAAGAAATCAGAGAAGAGCCACCATTAGTATTGAATCTGAAAGTTTCAGACGATGATAATACTTTGAATGATACTATTGAAATTGATAAGGGTGTTCTTCTTGAAGTTGGTGAAACTCGCCCTCACCCAGATGGTGTAATACAGATTACTGCCCTAGAAATATTTGATCAGAGACCTCAGAAGGTTTTTTCAGATGAAATGCCAACTATTTGGGCCAAGAAAGTTACCAATGCACGAGTTCGTTTTGCAGTTCATGATATTGAAGAAACTCACTCTTTTAAGCAAGAATTTGAATCTCAAGAGGAATTTTATATTGGATTGAAACTGAGATTAGAGGGTCGTTTAGCCATCGTAAAATCTATTAATCTTTATGGAGGAAAATCAGTTAAAACGGCTTACGCCATTGATATTGTGAGAGTTACTTGTAGGTACATTGATGAAAGAAGAAAATAAGGGCACAGTTATAGTAAGTAATTCGATGCAATTGGAGTCTGAGAAAGAGTCTTCTAATTTAGATATTGACGATTTTACCATTAATGAATCAAACGATGACAAAGATACCGATGAAGAAAAGGTATCAGAGACTGCCTTAGATGGCCGTGAGTTACCTTCAGGTATTACTTCCAGTTCAGAGATAGGAATTGATTCAAATACTAATATACTTCGGACTATTTTCTCTCGAAAAACACTTTATCATGTGTCGGTTCTTTTCATTCTTCTTACTATATTTGGTTTCCTTAGTTATTTTGATAGTTATTCTGACATAGTATCTAAAGTTATAATAATTATTGGCTACGGATTTTCTTTAGGTTATCTTTTGACTGCTATTCTAAGTCGTTTTGAGCGTATACGTAATTTCTCTAGTTCAGAAAAGCCCACAAGTCTTATTGTGCCCATGTCTTTTTCTATATTTTTTTCAATTTTAATCTTTGTAGGTTTAAATCAGTCATACGGTGCATCTTTAGAGAGTCTTTTGAAATTTGGTCTGATATTTATCTTTATTCTATGGCAATTTGCTCAGGCATGGTGGATGCGCATTCCTTTCAAAGAACTTGCTTTAAAGCGTATGAATGCTTATCCTTCGAAAGGGAATAGTAACTTGGGGAGAATAGGAAATATTGGTGCTCCAATTTTATGGTCGCTCATTGGTTTATCTGTATTCTATTTAGTTTCCACTTATGTTCCATCATTTTCGGATAATTTCAATCTAGTTTTTATTATTTCATGGATTTCATTGATGGTTTTTCTAGGGTTGATTGCCTTTTATTATCTAAGAAAAATGCACGATGAGCAATGGAGTAATCCGAAGGTCGCTTCCTTTTCAGCATTTTTTGCAATAGGTTATTGGGGTTTTTTGTCATATCATGTAGGTATTCTTTTATATTCAATGTTTAACGAGCCAAGCTTTGTATTTGATTTATTTTTCATGATACTTACAATAATGCTGATTATCTATTCACTATCAGTTCAAACTCTTCGAGCAGAATTTAGACATTCTTCTTCATCTCAGGATAGTACTTTTTCTGGGAGAGCATCTGGTTTTATGACAAGAAGCAACGTTATTTTTTATTCGATATCATTTACATTAGTATATGGAGCAAGTAGTTTTTTCTTAGCTACAGATTCTTCATTCATTGGAGATGTTAAGAATGTTTCACGACTCTCGCACTTAATCGTCATTGTTAGCGGACTTTTGGTTTTGTTAATTGTTAATTACAATTTGTTGACTGGTAGAGGCTTGACGACTAAAGGTTTTATTGAATCAATGCGTACCCCAAAGAATAATTAGTAGTATTGTTCTGCAAAGTTATGAACCTATTAAGTCTGATTGCTAAATTTAATATTTCACTCAAAGCAGCAACTGATCCAGAGCTAGCTCCACATGCCTATTTGATTTACTTACTGACTTGGACATTTATTGTAGGAATTTTCGTTTTGTTTGTTTTTCCGATTATTGGCAATACACTAGGTTTTATCGTAATTGGCTTGATGATAATCTCTTTTGTTTTATTAGTTTGGTATTTTAATAAAAAAGGAATATTTGCAGATTAATCATAATTTATTTCTTCGTTCTTTCCCAGACCTGTTTTGTTATCTATTATTCTAACCCATTTAATTTTTAGCATGTATAATTTCACTCTTTCTAGATAAGGCTTAAGTTTTTCATCGGTTTCTACGAAGGGATATTTTTCATAATATAGATTCCAATATTTTTCACTAGCTAATTTTACATTTCCTTTTATTTGTATTCCTTTTATCATTTCCCATCCAAGTCCATTCTCTTGAAGGGTTGCAGCACATCTATTATTACTTTCTAAGTTAAGAATGTGTTCGGATTTTGGACTGCTAAGAAAAATCATTGCGTTTTCTTTTTCTGAGAATGCATAGAAAACAGCAGCAGCACAAGCACCATTTTCTCCCACGGTAGCGAGAGTCATTGTGTTGTATTTTTCTAGTATCCGTTGTAGCTTATCCATTATGGGCATTAATTAGGCTTAAGTTTATAATATAGTCCGTGTGGCGCGTCATCCCTGTGAGGCATTTGTTTAGATGACAACACATTACGACGTACCTGGAGAGAGTTTGGTTCAAGCCTTAGCCAAGGCTTTGAAGAAGGAAAAAGATATTGCACCTCCAGACTGGTCAGGCTTTGTTAAAACAGCAGTTCACAAGGAAAAATCCCCTATTCAACCAGATTGGTGGTACTTCAGAACAGCCTCTATATTGAGAAAGATTGGAATTAATGGCCCTATAGGCACTGAGAGGCTCTCAAGACATTACTCTGGTGCTAGAGATAGAGGCGCTAAACCTAATCGTAGTAATAATGGAAGCCGTAAAGTAATTAGATTAATAATGCAACAGTTAGAAATTGCAGGACTTATTGCGAAAGCTAAACAGGGTGGACGTAACATTACGTCTAAGGGTCAAGCTATACTTGACAATACAGCTTTTGCCGTTAAAAAAGTTTTAGAAAAGGAGATGAGTTTACTCAGTAAATATTGATATGTCTAGCCGTAAAGTTTTTGGTAAGAAATTGCGTTTGAACAAATTAGTCAAGCGTAATCGTCGTGTACCTGCTTGGGTTATACAAAGAACAAACAGGAGATTCACTAATCATCCAAAGCGTCACTTTTGGCGTAGAGGTAAATTACATCGGTAAGGAATTATGGCAGACGATGAATTAATGCAGGAGAGATTGTACACAATTCCACTAAGGAAATTGCATAAGGTTTCTAGAACTAGAAGAGCTCCTGTTGCTATGAGGATGATTGAGGATTTCATTGTTAGACATATGAAACCTGAGAGGGATGGTGAGATTCTAACAAAAGCATTGGATGCTAAAAGTGGTAGCAGTGAAGAAAAGCAGTTATTCATAGATCCGCCAGTTAATCATTATATTTGGTCTAGAGGCATTGAGAAGCCACCATCAAAAGTTAGAGTAAGAGCTCTAAAATTCGAGGATGGCAGTGTAATCGTGCATCTTGCCGAATAGTTACATGGCTTTACTTCAAAAAAATCTTTTCAACAGTCCGTATGCCGGAGTTTATTCCGTTACTAATGATAAATTAACATTATTGCCACCAGGTATACCTAAAGATGATATGTCTGAGATTTCAGAGGCATTAGGGACTAAAGTTGAAATAATAACGATAGGTGGCAGTAGTGTTCTAGGAACTTTAGCTACTATGAATAACAAAGGTTTAGTTGTTTCAAATTTAGTAACGTCTATCGAAGCTGAAAAGTTATCACTAATTACTTCTGAATTTGATATGGCTTTTGATGTTAGTTTAGATCGTTCTAATGCGATTGGGAACAATTTTCTAGTTAATGATGAGGGGGGTTTTTGTAACAAAAAATTAGGATCAAAATCAATAAAGTCAGCAGAGGAAACGCTTGATATTTCTATTGAGCCCTCTTCTTTCAATAATATGGACACATTAGGAATGATTGGTTGTGTTACTAACAAAGGCGGACTATGTCATCCAGAAATTTCTACAGAAGTTAGGGGAAAAATGACCGAGATTCTTGGAGTTCCCATGATGGAAGGTACTGTGAACTTTGGTATGCCTCTTGTCGGAGCTGGCATAGTAGCTACATCAGGTGGCGCTATTTGTGGAAGACAAAGCACAGGTGTTGAGCTCGGACGTATTGAGGAAGCCCTTACTCTTTTTTAGCATTAAAAAGGAGATTACAAGCTGCCCCCATTTCAGTATCTAGTTCTAATTCAATCCCCTTTCCGCTAACATCAAAATGATATTTAGCTTTCCTACGTATGTCTTTAGATATTTGATTCGACAAGTTATCAGTTCCAAACAGTAGACTCACATTTTTGTCTATTTTGGACCTCACATCAGTTGTAATTTCTTTGTATTTTTCTGGTTTTGAAGTACACACTATTTCCTCACCATTTTGCTGAGGTAACGGCAAATTAGTAACTCTTACAAATCCTTTCCTTGCTAATTCGATAAATAGATCACCACTTTTACCGATGCTTGTTGATTCAGCCATATTTTCTGCAAATTCTATCGAATTCTTTCCAGTTTCATAATTAACTAGTGTTAGATGACAACCGTATGCCTCACATAGAGGAATAGATTTAGCAATCAATCTCCTATTTTTCTCATCAATTTTCTTATTTTTATTTTGATTAAAAATTACTATGGTTCTGGTTGTAGTCACTACAGGGCAGGGGAGTCCCTTTTAAGGGGGTTTATTCATCTACAACAGTGCTAACCAGAGGTACTGGATTTGACTAAAGAAAATACAGACACAATTTTAGAAATTAGCCTTGAAAAAGAAATGCGAAAATCTTACTTAGATTATGCTATGTCTGTAATTGTTGGGCGTGCTTTACCAGATGCTCGCGATGGCCTCAAACCAGTTCATAGGCGTGTATTATTTGCTATGAAAGAAATGGGCTCTGGGTCAAGATCACCTTACAAGAAATCGGCTAGAATTGTGGGAGATACTATGGGTAAATATCATCCTCACGGGGATCAAGCTATCTATGATACAATGGTTAGGATGGCTCAGAATTTTTCTCTGCGTTATCCCTTAGTTGATGGCCAGGGTAATTTTGGTTCAGTTGACGGTGATAAAGCGGCAGCCATGCGTTATACTGAATCTCGTTTAGCAACAATTGCAGATACAGTATTATCTGATCTTGATGAAAATACGGTTGATTTCAGAGATAATTATGACGGTTCTTTACAAGAACCATCTGTACTTCCAGGATTGCTACCTGGACTTTTGGTTAATGGTTCCTCAGGTATTGCGGTAGGGATGGCAACTAATATGGCACCTCATAATTTATCTGAAATAATTTCAGCAACAAATTTGTTGATAAATAATCCAAGTACTCCAATTAGTGAGATAATGAATGAGGTTCCAGGCCCAGACTTTCCTACTGGTGGAACAATTATGGGTCGTAAGGGTATATTTGATGCTTATACGAAAGGCCAGGGTTCTGTAAAAATTAGAGCTAAAATAGAGCAAGAATTTAATGGTAAAGATGAGTATCTTGTAGTTCAAGAAATTCCTTTCATGGTTCAAAAGAATCGGCTTCTTGAAGAAATATCTAAAACAGTTAGAGACAAAAAAGTAGAAGGCATAAGAGATATCAGAGATGAATCCGATCAGAAGGGTATGCGTGTTGTATTAGAATTGAAACGAGATGCTTCACCCATGATAGTTGAAAATCAATTGTACAAGCATACAGCACTTGAATCTAGCTTTGCAATAAACAATGTGGCTTTGGTTAAAGGTCAACCCAAGCGTATGGGTCTAATTGAATTACTGGAAGTCTATATAGATCACAGAAAAGAGATAGTTACCAAACGTACAGAATACAGATTAAAGAAAGCTGAAGAAAGAGCTCACTTGGTTGAGGGTCTTTTGTTGGCTATATCGCAAATGGATAAAGTCATAGCTTTTATCAGAGAAGCCAATGGTAGAGATGCAGTTATTGATGGTCTTCAGAAAGAATTTTCACTTAGTAAGTTGCAATCTAAGGCAATTGCAGATATGCGGCTTTATCAACTTTCTAGGCAAGATGCAGATGAAAGACGTAAGGAATTAGAAGATCTTAAAGCCACGATGAAAGAATTGTCTTCAATTTTATCAGATTCTTCTAAAGTATTAGCCATAATAAAGGAAGAATTAGCAGTATTGAATGAAAAATACGGAGATGAAAGAAGAACAATTATTTCAGACTTTGATGGAGATTTAGATACTGAAGATTTGATTCCTAGATCACAAGTAGTTGTAATGCGTACTAATGAAGGTTACATCAAAAGAGTAGGCTTAGATGAATATCAGGCTCAGCATCGTGGTGGTAAAGGAAGAATAGGAATAAAGGCTAAGGAAGGTGATTTCCCTGTTGAGCTTTATTCTATGGGTTCCCATGATCATATTTTATTCTTTACGACTGCAGGAAGCATGTATTTCCTTAAAGCTTGGCAGATTCCAGACGTTTCTCGATATTCTAAAGGTACTCCTTTGGTACAACTTCTTAAGAAGCTTGATGAAGGCCGTAAAGAAAAGGATGAACAAGTTTTGTGTATGCTTCCAGTTGCAAACATGGGAAGTGAAGGTCACTACTTTTTGTTTGCAACAAGAAATGGAATCGTAAAGAAGACTCGTCTAGAGGAATATTCAACAAGAATTCAACGAGCCTGGGCAAGAGATCAAGGTTTCCGTGCAATAACATTGAAAGAAAAAGATGAATTAGTAGGTGTTGCGATTTCAGAAGGTGACAGTCAGGTAATGCTAGCATCGAAGGGAGGAATGGCTAACAGATTCTCAGAGGGAGAGATTAGAATTGTTGGACGTAACGGTCAAGGTGTTATTGGAATGCGTCTTAAAGATAAAGATCAAGTTATCGGAATGTCTTTAGTTAATGAAGACAATCTGTTGTTGACAATTACTGAGAAAGGATACGGTAAGAGAGCAAATGCAGGTAATTATCGTTTAACTAAGCGCGGAGCTAAAGGTGTCCAAAACATTAAGGTTGACAAAAAGAGCGGATTTGTTGTTTCAGTTACAACGCCCGGTGATGCAAATCAAATACTTGCTACAACTTCTTCAGGTAAAGTGATTCGTACACATATTGATACAATAAGGGAAATTGCACGCGTTGGACGTGGCGTTAAAGTCATGTCAGTTGATGATGATGAAACAGTAGTAGCAGTAGCTTTGCATAATGAGGACGATGAAGAAAGAAATACAGATAATGGTAATGTTGTACAGGATGCTGAGCAGGAAAACTAGTATGTCTGATATTAAAATATGTGAGTTGTTTGTGGATTGATTAAGGATGACTAAAATTCCTGTTGAAGACATTAAATTAAATTCAAATACGACTCTAGAAGAGTTGACTTCACATTTTCAAAAGGCAGGTGGTTTCGTGGCTTCTAAGGTATCCACTGCAACTTCAATTATACAAGACATGGGTAAAGAAGAATGCACTAAATTTCTTTCATTTCCAGCCGATATTATGGCAACTGGTACTAGAGGAATTCTGAAGGATTTTGTAGCTAATGATAATGTTGATGTCGTAGTAACTACTTGTGGTACTTTAGATCACGATATTGCTAGAGTTCTAGCAGATTATTATCATGGAGATTTTGCAATGGATGACCAAAAGTTGAGGGACGAGGGGATTAATCGTCTTGGAAATGTCCTAGTTCCAGATGATTCATATGGCATTCCAATTGAGAAATGGTTGCAACCAATAATATCTGAGCTTTACTCAAAGAATAGTAGATGGGCACCGTGGAAGATCTGGCATGAAATAGGCTTAAGATTAGCTGAAGAAGAAAAAGGTAAGGATTCTTTTTTGGCAGTCTGTGCTGAGAAAAATATTAAGGTTTTTGTTCCAGGACCCACAGATGGTGCAGTGGGTTCACAACTTTGGTTGTTTTGGCAGACTCACAAAGATTTTACTTTAGATATATTTGAGGAGGAGCATGAATTATCTGATATAGTTCATGAAGCAAAGTCTACAGGTGCAATAATGATTGGTGGTGGAATATCCAAGCATCATACGATTTGGTGGAATCAATTCAGGGAAGGTTTGGATTTTGCAGTTCAAGTAACAACAGCCCCAGAATGGGATGGTTCACTAAGTGGTGCAAGAGTGCGTGAGGCTGTTTCTTGGGGTAAAGTAACTCCTAAAGCTAGGCGTATCACTGTTGAGGGGGACGCCACAGTTCTCTTACCATTGATTTTAGGTCCTCTACTATGAAGGCAATAGTTCGAGGAGTTTCTGATTCTTTTGAAAAGGCTTTAGCGTCATATTTTGGAAAAGGGCCAACAGATTTAGAAGAAGCTAGAAAGCAACATTCAGCATACGTCTCTAAATTAAGAGAATTTGGAGTCTTAGTTAAAGTAATTCCTTCACATTCAGATTATCCAGACTGTTGCTTTGTAGAAGATCATGCAGTTGTAGCTGGTGATTCAGCTTTGATAACTAACGCAGGGCATGATACCCGTCTTGGTGAAAAGAAGGCTGTTGAGGAGGCCCTTTCTTCAGATCTAACCTTAGAATATATGGATACTTCTGCAAGAATGGATGGTGGAGATGTTCTGAAATTTGGAAAGACTTTTTTGGTAGGTCATAGTACAAGGACGAATAAGGGTGGAATAGAAAGTTTAAAGAAGTTTGTTGAATCTAGAGGATATAAAATTCATGTAATCCCAGTTCCAGACAAATCTTTGCATCTTATATCTATCTGTACTTCACCTATGCCAGGCGTACTATTGGCGCCAGAGGGTTGGCTCTCTCTGTCAGTTTTCCCAGATAATTCAGAAATTCTTTGGATTCCTAACGAAGAAGCGTATGGGGCCAATGTTCTTCCATTTGATGGAAATGTAATGTTAGCTAGAGGGTATAATGTAACTTCTAAACTTTTGACTGAAAAAGGATTGAATCTACACCATATGGATATGTCTCAATTTAGAGCTGCAGATGGTTCTTTGACTTGCCTTTCAGTTATTTATGATTGAGTAACCTCTTAATACAACAGGCCACTATTTTGTAATATGAGTGCATTAGAAAGTCCAGTAGAAATTAAGTCAAATAGTGGCAAATTGGGAGTTTTGATGCCAGGTTTAGGTGCAGTTAGTACAACATTCATTGCAGGTTCTTTAGCAATTAAGGCAGGAGTCTCAAGTCCTATTGGTTCATTTACACAGATGGGAACTATAAGATTGGGCAAGAGAAATGAAAATCGGGAAGTTCCAGTTAATGATTTTGTACCCCTAGCAAAAGTTGACGATTTGGTCTTTGGAGGTTGGGATATTTTTGAGGATGACTGCTATGAAGCAGCAATTAAAGCTGGAGTCCTTGATAAGGAATTACTCGATCAAATAAAGCCAGAATTGAGTTCTATCAAACCGATGGAGGCCGTATTTGACAAAAAATTTGTTAAGAAATTAAATGGCACATACATCAAATCAGTTAAAGGCCATAGAAATTCAATCGAAGCACTTAGACAAGACATTCGTGAGTTTAAGAAGACAAATAATTTGGATAGAGCTGTTATGATTTGGTGTGGTAGTACTGAAGTTTACCAAGATCCAAGTGATTCAATATACAATTCATTAGATAAGTTCGAGGAAGCTTTAGATTCTGATAGTCCGCTAATCGCACCGTCAGTCTTGTATGCATATTCAGCAATAATGGAAGGAGTTTCTTATGCAAATGGAGCTCCAAATTTATCTGTAGATTTTCCGGCCCTTTATGAGTTATCAACTCGCGAAAAGATTCCTATTGCTGGTAAAGACTTCAAAACAGGTCAAACCTTGATGAAGACAATACTTGCACCAGGTTTCAAGGCTAGAAGAATAGGCATAGATGGATGGTTTTCTACAAATATTCTGGGTAATAGAGATGGCGAAGTTTTGGATGATCCTGAATCATTCAAGACTAAAGAAGTTTCTAAATTAGGTGTACTTGAACAAATTCTGGAACCAGATAAGTATCCTGAATTGTATGGAGATTTATATCATAAAGTTCGCATTAATTATTATCCACCTAGAGGCGATAACAAAGAGGGTTGGGATAACATAGACATCAAGGGATGGTTAGGTTATCCTATGCAAATTAAGGTTGATTTTTTGTGTAGAGATTCAATTTTAGCGGCACCTATCGTTCTGGATTTAGCGTTGTTTTTAGATTTAGCACAAAGGGCAGGAATGTATGGTATACAGGAATGGCTTTCTTTTTACTTCAAATCTCCAATGTGCAAACCAGATTTATATCCTATTCATGATTTGTTCTCGCAAAAAGCTAAGCTAGAAAACACGCTTCGTCATTTAATGGGTGAAACTATCATAACTCATTTAGGATTAGATTATTATTACGAAGAGGAATAATGAAAGCAGTTATTGTTACAAAGCACGGAGGTCCAGATAATATGGAAATCCAAGAAGTTTCAATGCCAACACCTGGCCCTAATGAAATTTGCATTAAAGTATCCAAGGCAGGTATAAATTTCGCAGATATTTTATCACGTATGGGACTTTATCCTGGAGCTCCCAAACCCCCATTTACACCAGGCATGGAAGTCTCAGGTACAATTCATGAACTAGGGCCAGACGTAGAAGGTTTCGAAGTAGGAGATAGGGTCGTAGGCTCTGGTACAAATGGAGGTTATGCGGAATATACACTGTCTAATTCTAAAGGTGTCTTTAAGATTCCAAAAGATATCTCTTTTGAAATGGCCGCTTCATTTCCAGCAGTATATTTGACTTCATACTTGATGATTATTCATCCCGGTGATTTACAACCTGGTGAATCCATTCTAATACATGGGGCTGCAGGTGGTGTTGGTTTAGCATCTATAGAATTAGCTAAAATTGCAGGAGCTAAGGTAATTTTTGGTACCTGTTCCCCAAGTAAGCATGAATTTATACAAGAAAGAGGAGTCCTACCAGTGGATAAGGACAATTTTCTAGCAGAGATTATGCAGTGGACTGATGACAAAGGCGTAGATTTAGTTCTTGATCCAATTGGTGGAGAGCATTTGATGCAATCATATCGTTGCTTGGGTTCTGGCGGGCGTGTATGTTCTTTTGGAATATCAGATATGGCTCCAGGCAAAAAACAAAGTTATTGGCATAAAATTAGGTCATGGTTATCTTTTCCTAAGTTTGATCCCTTAAAGATGATGACAAGTAACAGAGGGGTTTTTGGTATTCATTTAGGACGTTGGAAAAATTGGGAGCATCTTGACAAAGCTAGAAAGGACTTAATGGGCTGGATTAGTGAAGGGAAAATATCGCCTCATGTTGACAAAGTTTTCCCATCTGAGAAAGTTAATGATGCTCATCATTACATACAAGACAGAAAGAATATTGGGAAAGTTTTGTTAGATTTTGAATAGTTCCAAAATCTTTTGGCATTACTTTAAAATGGGTTTACCGTTATTGTCTTATGTCTGACATCAATGTCAAATTAAAGCATAATTTGGACGATGCAGATAAATTATTTAGGATTCTTTTCGCTTCAATTAAGATAGGAGCTCCCGCATCTAAAAGGAAAATTGCAGATGTTGCAGATCTATCCTCACAATTAGTAGATTATCATATTGATAAATTGGTAGCTAATGGTCAAATGCTGGTCATAAATTCGCAATATATGGCTCAAGCTACGTTTTCTGATAAAAGAATCTATAAATTTCTCAAAGACAGTGTTCTCACACAAGTTTTAGTAGATAAGGTAGCAGATGGGTTGGATTTTTCTCAATCTGAAGTTGAAGAAAACAAAGTAATTGAAGAGTCAATTTTGACACTTTTAAGGTTATTTTCAATCGAGTTAGAAAAATGAAAAACCTCCAAATTTTTTTGGCATTCTTTTATATACAAAAAAAGTTTTTGATAGGTATGAGACGAAGACACATGCTTGGAACGCACGACAAAACACTTTGCGGTTGGTCAGTTACAACAGGCGAGCTAACCCAGTTAAGAAAAATGGACAGCAAGTACGTCAATTGTAAACGTTGTATTGACAAACTGGATGCAGCAGCAGCACTTCCGTCTTCAAAATTACGTAATAGTAAAGGTACAGCAGTAAATGTCTAAGAAATTTGACGTTTTTGGTAAATCGTTTAACGAACCTAGATCTATTTCGGGTCTTTCAGGTACACCTCCCAGCCCAATTGGGGGAATTCCTTCAGGGGTTTTTGCAATTTTTGCAGTATTAATTCTATCCTTATCTTTAGCTTCTTATTTACCAGAGGAAGAGGCACCTCAATCAGAGACGCCGTTGACAGAGGCTCAATCAACATATTTAGAGAACATATTGTCCGATAGATCTCGCTCATCTGCTACATTGGCAACTTACGATACTTGTGGTTTCCTTGAAATGGATTTGAAAGAACACTTGAAAGAAGAAATGCGTGTTACTTTAGGGACTGGTTACCATATTGGAGGTTGGGGAACATCCTTTGGGGATATTGCGCTTGACGGTGCCATGCCAGAAATGGCAATGGAAGATGGTGCAGTGACTATGGATTCTTCACCTTTAACAGGTTCAGAGAGAACTTCATCAAATTCAGTGGAAGGTGTAGATTATTCAGGAACTAATAATCAAGAACAAGGCGTAGACGAAGCAGATTTTGTTAAAACAGATGGTTCATACATTTATCTTGTTAATAACGGATACCATGATTGGGGTATATATCCATCAGGTCATGTTCATATTTTAGAAATTCCGGAAGCAGGTAATGTTTCATATTTATCAAATATTTCGATAGAAGGTCGTCCCACTGAGATGCTTTTAGTGGGCGATAAGGCAGTGGTTTATTCTAATGTTCAAATTTACAGTTATTTCGAAGAAAAACACCCTCTCGGCGAAGTTGTTAAAAGAGAGTTTGATGGTGGCAATAATAGCCCAGATAAAGATCAGGGCGTCTCCTCAAGTCGAGACGAAGAAAAAGAAGATTCAGACGAAGTTGAAAAAATAGCTATAGAATATGAACCTGAATTTTACTACAGAACCACTTCGTTTACTAAACTTACAGTTTTAGATTTAACTAATAGAAGTTCACCTCAAATTGCTAGAGAGCTTTACATTGAAGGAAATTATCAAACTGCACGCGAATCGGGCGGTACTGTTCGTATGGTTTCTTACGGTTGGATGGATGTTTATGGACTAAAAACATGGTTAGATTTTTCAGATTATAAGACATATTGGGATCTTGATTGGGAAAGTTCAGATAGAGAGCAAATCTGGATGAAAGTAATGAATGAAACAATTCAATATAACGATAAAATAATAGATCAAACTCCTTTAGACGATCTTTTACCACATATTCATGAAAAATCTGGAGAGAATATTACAACACATAAGTATACAGAATCAGAAGAGGGTAATTGTCAAAATTTCGCAGCAGCGTCAGATAGTACTGGTAAGGGCATTACTTCTATTATGACTCTTGATTTATTAGAAGAAAACTTTAGTTTTAATGCAGATCACATATTGAGTAATTGGGCTACAGTTTATGCTTCAAGTAATGTTATGGTAATGGCTGAAGCATCACAAAATTCTTGGTGGTTCTGGGGAGATGAGGAATCAGATTATCAAGAGATGACAAATCTGCATATTTTTGATATTTCAAGTCCAGGGCAGACAGATTATGTAGCAAGTGGCCGAATAAATGGTACTATTCAGGATCAGTTCTCCTTATCTGAGCATAATGGAAATATTCGGGTGTGTTCTACTACTGGGCAATGGGGGAGATGGTGGCTGGATGATCCAGAACCAATGGTCAGTCACGTATTTGTGTTAGGTTTGAATTCCAATGAAACAGATTATGAAGTAATAGGGCATGTGGGAGATATTGCGCCAGATGAAAGTATTTGGTCTGCAAGATTTATGGGCGAGAAAGCATACATTGTCACTTTTAGAAATATAGATCCATTATGGACTATAGATCTTAGTGAACCTACAAGTCCAAAAGTTATTGGAGAATTAGAAATTCCTGGAGTTTCAACTTATATTCATCCAATGGGAGATAACCATCTTCTTACAATAGGTATCGCAGGAGATCAAGATGGTTTACATTGGGGTGTAACACAGATTTCGATATTTGACGTCAGCGATTTTTCAAATCCGAAATTAGCTAGTTCTTTACAGCTTAATCCAATGTCTAGTGCAGATAATGGTTGGTCGTATTCCTACAGTGAGGCAACTTACGAGCATAAGGCATTCCAATATTGGGAAGCTGATGGTTTGTTAGCAGTTCCAATGTCTACTAATCGTTGGTCTGAGGAAGGGTATGAATACATCTCAAAACTTCAATTGATTAATGCAAAGCCAGGTGAGAATCTCACTATATATAATGAAGTAGATCATTCCGATTTCTATAAGCCCAATTATTGGTGGGATAACACAGATATTAGGCGTAGTATATTCATGGATGGTGGAAATTACATCTATGCTATTAGTGAGAAGGCAGTTACAGCTCATAATGTAGAAACAATGGAAAGAACTGGTTTTGCTGAATTGCCATCTAACAATAAGCCAACATTTATTGATTATTATGAAGTGCCACCTACTGAAGAGGAGGAACCACGTGCATCATGTGAGAATCAAACAATTGAGGGAAGATGGGTGCTTTCAGAACTAGGTAACACACTTTATCAATTTGAAGACGGTCTAAGATATACTTTTTACATGGTAAATGGTACTTTTGGTGACGTTCCAATTCCAAGTGCCAACCCTTATGAGGTGGATGGAGAAAATATTACGATAGATCTTCATCATGATAACTTAGCTATGTACAGAATGAATTTCTCCTGTGACGGACAGATAGTTCAATTTTATTATAATGATAATGTAAGTAGTGATTTCATGAAATCTCTTTACGGTGAATATCATAGTACTCTTTATAGGGAAAGTTATTTTTATGAAACACTTGAAGAAGATGACGATGCAGGAGCTTCAACTGAGGAAGAGTCTTCTTAGTCTACTAGTTTTTTCGCCTCAGAAATAATCAATTCAATAGAATTTTCTAAAACATGGCTATCTTCTACTTCAATAAGTTTGACATTGTCACCCGAACGCCTTAGATAGTCTTTGCTTGATTTTATAGGTACAATATCATCAGTTACAGAATGAATTATTGTTACCGGAAAATCTTTTGGTGCCAATAATTTCTCAGGATCTTCATTTGGAGGCTCGGGAAATGCTAGTGCAGGAGCTAGTAGTAGCAATCCTTTCATTTTTTCTGGTTTGTCTTGGGCAGCTAATGCACAAGCTAACCCACCCCAGCTTGAGCCAGCTAAAACAATATCTCCTCTTTCCATCTCCTTTTTTATCAATTCTACTCTGTCAATAAGCTCCATTTCATTGAAATCAGGTGAAATTGCTTCAATCCCGTTATCTCTTATCGCTGTAATCTTGCTTCCGTTTGGACTTCCCCATAGTCCATGGGCCCAGAGTAACATAATTCCCCAAACGCAGTCGATATAATATACAATCCTTATTAGGTTATAATGGCACCAACATATTCAGAATATCTTAGGTTGAAAGAGTTACTCAAATTACAGGCTGGCGTCAAAGGACAAAAAAGGAAGATTAGTAACGATGAGTTACATTTCATTATCGTTCATCAAAATTTTGAATTATGGTTTAAATTAGTAATCAGCGAGTTGAAATGTACAAGAGATATTTTGTCATCAGATTACGTAGAGGAAACCAAGCTTCCCCAAGCTGTTCATCACATGAACCGAGTTATTGAAACATTCAAATTAATGTCTTTACAATGGAAAGTAATGGAAACTCTTGAACCTCAGGATTTCCTAAACTTTAGGGACGAATTGGGTACTGCATCTGGTTTTGAATCATTCCAGATGAGAGAAATGGAATCACTTATGGGCCGGATATGGATAGATGGAAAACCTGCTGGAAAAGAGGCCCCATCGGAGGAAAAGTCATTGTATGATGTTACTTGCGATTGGCTTGAGCGAACACCTATTCAGGGGTCAGTTCCTAATTCATCAGATGATGAATCTCACGTTAATACATTTATTAAAGAATATATTGAAGCACACAGGAAGTTATATCCTGATACAAATCAAGATGTAGTCAATTTCTTTGAGGAAGATCCAGCGTTGCGTCGAAGACGGGCTGGATTAATTTTTATTGAATCTTATCGAGAGCTGCCTCTGTTGGCATGGCCTCGCAAATTAATCTCTACACTTATTGAGTTAGAGCAATCTATGATTCTTTGGCGTAGTTCTCATGCAAGAATGGTTGAGCGTATGATTGGCAGAAGAGTTGGTACTGGTGGTTCATCAGGTGTAGATTATTTGGACATGACAACGAAATATCGAGTGTTTATTGATTTATGGACAGTCCGCAGCATATTGATTAAGAAAGAATCATTGCCAGAGATTAAAAACTCGGTTTTTTATGAATTTAAGGGTGAATAGATGATAAATTTAGAGGGTAAAAGGGCCTTAGTTTGTGGAGGCACAAGTGGAATCGGGGAGGCTGCAGTTGCAGCACTTTCTTCTTGTGGGGCAGATGTAGTTACTCTATCCAGAAGCGCTTCAGGTGAAAACACAATATCTTGTGATCTTGAAGATCTGGCTTCACTAACACTTTCAGTGACAGCAGAGATTGAAAGCAATGGGGGATTTGAGATTCTAATCAACAACTCAGGTGGCCCTCCATCTGGCCCACTTATAGATGCAACTCCAAATGATTTTGAAAAGGCATTTTTGAGGCATGTTTTGGCATCTCAGACCTTAGTCCAATTACTTATACCAGGTATGAAAAAAGCGAGCTATGGTAGAATAATAAACATAATTTCAACATCAGTCAAGGAACCGATTCCTGGATTAGGTGTAAGTAACACTATACGCGGAGCTATGGCTTCATGGTCGAAAACATTGTCAAAAGAGCTTCCCCCTTCAATTACAATAAACAATGTCTTGCCAGGTTTTACTAATACAGAAAGGTTGACAGAATTGAAGAAGACACTTTCCGTACAAAAAGGAATAACTCAAGATGAAGTAGAAAAAGCTTGGTTGAGTACCGTACCCGAAGGACGATTAGCAGAGCCTTCAGAGCTTGGTACGGTTATAGCATTTCTATCTTCACCTGCAGCAAGTTTTGTGAGAGGTACAAGTATTCCAGTAGATGGTGGAAGAACAGGTTCGATTTAATGGATTTTGACATTTTTCTCTCCATAGCTCAGACTCCAGTAGATCAGCATACGCCAGATGAAGATACCATGTTCAATAATTTTTTTGAGCAATTGAAAGCTGCAGATGATTTAGGTTTTGGAACTGCATGGGTTGCTCAAGCACATCTTTCAACAGAAATTCAAAAGATGAACAAAAATCCTGTTGTTCCTCATTGGGAGGGTGAAGTTGGTCTTTGTACCGATTTTTTTCAGTTAGCACATCTAATGTTTGGAGAAACTAAGAAAATAAATGTAGGTTCTGCAGTAATGAGCCTTTTAACTCATGGTGGGCCAGTAGGTATCGCTGAAAGAGTTGGGGCTTTCTTAGCACTTCACGGCCTCAATAAGGGCGAGAAGAGGAAATTACGTATTGGTTTTTCAGCGGGGCGTTTTGAATTTATGGCAAGACCATATGGTATTGTTCCACGAGATATAGTTGAAGAAGCTGCATGGCCTGCATTGAGAGGCCAAATATTTGGTGAGGCTTGTGAAATTTTCTTAAGGTTGTTGAACGGAGAAATAGTTAATAGTAATGTAATTAGAAAAACAGTTCTAAAACGTTCTAATTTCCGTAGTGATGAGGATTGGACAAGAGTTCAAGAAGCATTCATTGCACGCGATTCAGTTAATTCAGCTCCAGATAATATTACTATTCCAAATAGATATATTTTTGAGGATGTCAAGAATATTCCTCAAGCTTGGAATCGCGATTTACTAGATTTAATCCTAGGTTCTCATGATCCCGCTCTTCAAGAGCAGATTAATGAGATCAGGCCAGTTAAGGTTTTCAATCTGTCCATTACACCTCCAGAAGTAATTGAAGCAACTCATGAAAGAATGTCAAAGCATTATCACACTGACGGTGGCCCCTGGAAGAGAAATTACATGCCGAGAACATTAATGGTATTCCTGAATG
>JBJLBY010000054.1:0-17110 GCA_045567975.1 Candidatus Poseidoniales archaeon
AGATTCGTGATTAGAAATATTTTCAATTCCTATTTCATTCATATAATCTATTGCTGCAGAAAGTCCTATTACACCAGAAATATTAGGCGTCCCTGCTTCAAATTTATGTGGCACATCATTATAGATAGTTCTATCAAAAGTTACAGATTTAATCATGTCTCCGCCACCTTGATAGGGAGGCATTTTGTCTAATAATTGTTTTTTTCCATAAAGAACACCTATTCCTGTTGGACCGTACAACTTGTGACCCGAAAAACAATAAAAATCTGCATTTATCTTCTGGAGATCTATTGGGATGTGCTGTACTGCTTGAGCCCCATCTATTAAAATTTTTATTTTGTGTTGATGAGCTATATTTACTATTTCTCTTATAGGATTAATAGTACCTAACGAATTTGAAACGTGGTTTATTGCTATAAATTTAGTTTTTTTACTAATAATATCTTCAAAGTTATCAATAATCAATTCACCCTTTTGATTCATAGGTAATATTTTCAGTTTGGCATTCCTTTCTTCGCAAATTAATTGCCAAGGAACAATGTTTGCATGATGTTCCATTTGTGATATAATAATCTCATCATTTTGGTTTAGTAATGGCCTAACGTAGCTATTTGCTACAAGGTTAATTGCTTCTGTAGCTCCTCGAACAAAAATTATCTGCTTTTCGCTCTCAGAATTTATGAAACTAGAAATATTTTCCCTTGCCTTTTCATACTGGTCTGTAGCTTTTTGACTCAACGTATGAACACCCCTATGAATGTTGGCATTTGATTCATTATAATATTTTTCTATGGCTTTGATAACTGCTTTAGGCTTCTGCGTGGTTGCCGCATTGTCTAAATATACTAATTCTTTTCCATTTACTTTTTGAGATAAGGTAGGGAAATCTGGTTTTATACCCTTAATCATGCGTCCCCTTTGGTAATTTTTTAACAATAATTTCCATCATTTCTTTTCTAATATTATCATCATTTATTTTTTCAATAATTTCTCCAGCATATGCGCGCATTAGCAATCTTCTTGCATCGTTTTGATTTAATCCTCTAGTTTTCAGATAAAACATCGCATTTTCATCTAATTGTCCTACTGTTGCACCGTGAGTACATTTTACATCGTCTGCATATATCTCCAATTCAGGCTTTGTGTGTATAATAGCATCATCACTCAACAATAAATTTTGATTACTTTGTATTGCATCAGTTTTTTGAGCGTCAGGATGAACATGAATTCTTCCATTAAATACTCCAACAGCCTTTCCATCTAGTATTCCTTTGTAATGTTCATTACTGGTGCAGTTTTCTTTCATATGTTCGATAGTTGTATGATGGTCAATGTGTTCTTGATTGCTAGCAAAATACAGTCCGTTTAAATCACAGTTTGCACCAGTTTCAGTTAATTCAATGTTATAATCTCTTCTCGCAAATTTCTTTCCGATAGAGAAGTTATGTGAAACATAATTGCTATCTTTTTTTTGCTCCACACACACATTTGCAATGTTGTAGGCATTATCTGCATAATCATCTAATATTATATGCTCTAAATTAGCTCCTTGAGCCATGAAAATATTCATAGTTGAATTTACAAAATTAATGCCTTTCCCAGATATTCTAAATTCCTCAAATATTGTGGTATTACTATTATCTTCAGTTACAATAACAAGTTTTGGATAAACAGCTTGCTCAATATCTCCAGAATTAGTAATTAAATTGAGAATTCTTAACTTATTCGTCGAATTTTTTTCTAAGCTAATGTAACAACCATCGATTGCAAAAGCACTATTCAGATTAATGAAAGGATTTCCTTTGACCTCCAAGAATTTTTTACTAATATCGCCTCTTTTTATCCCTTCAGAGATACTTCCAGTTTTACCCTTTATTTTATTTTTATTTATTTTTCCATTACACAATATTAGATCGTAGTCTTCATCAATATGTTCTAGAGAGTTACTCAATTTCAAATCTAAATTCAGTATCACTGAAGGGTCAGAAAATTTCCAATATTCATGTTTACTGTTTGGTACACCAGTTTTACTAAACTCTTCAAATGCCTTAGTTCTAAGATCCACAATCCCATCATCAGGTAATTTTAGAGTTTCTTTGAAAGACTTAACAAAGGTTTCCATTTTTAGTACTATCCTGCAGCTTCTTCGATAATTTTATCGTATCCCTTTTCTTCTAATTCTAATGCGAGATTTTTGTCACCGGAGTTAATAATCTTCCCATCAACTAATACGTGGACAAAATCAGGAACAATGTAGTTTAATAATCTTTGATAGTGAGTAACTATAATGGTTGCGTTTTCATTACTTCGCATTGCATTCACTCCGCCAGCTACAACTCTCAAAGCGTCGATGTCTAGTCCAGAATCAGTCTCATCCAATAGTGCCAATTTAGGTTCTAAAACCGCCATTTGGAAGATTTCATTTCGTTTCTTCTCTCCCCCAGAAAATCCATAATTTACAGGTCGTTTCAAAAGGGATTCTTTCAAGTTAAGTAGTTTGATTTTGTCACCTATTAATTCCATGAATTCCATTGCATCAATTTCAGGCTCATCGTGATATTTCCGTTGTGCATTAAGTGCAGATTTCAGAAAATATGTGTTGTTCACTCCAGGCAATTCAACTGGATATTGAAACGCTAGAAAAATACCTTCACATGCTCTTTCATCAACATCCATTTCTAATAAATCTTTACCTAAATATTCAACACTTCCCTCGGTCACATCATAATCCTCATGACCGGCCAGTATTTGTGCCAATGTTGATTTTCCTGAACCATTAGGTCCCATTATTGCATGAGTTTCTCCAACTTTGACTTCTAGATTGATCCCCTTGAGGATTTTATTTCCATCTACTTCTACATGTAAATTTTTTATTTTAATCATTTAACCAACACTCCCTTCTAATGAAACTTCTAACAATCGTTGAGCTTCTACAGCAAATTCCATTGGTAGTTCTCTAAAAACTTCCTTACAAAATCCATTAACGATTAAATTTATCGCGTCTTCTTCAGATATGCCTCTTTGTTTACAATAGTATATCTGATCTTCTCCAATCTTTGATGTAGATGCTTCATGTTCAATATGAGATTTTGTATTTTTTACATCTAAGTATGGGAAAGTATGTGCGCCACATTGTTCTCCAATTAGAAGTGAGTCACACTGTGAATAATTTCTTGCTCCAGTAGCAGATTTATTGATCAATACTTGCCCACGATAAGTATTTTGACCTCTTTCTGCAGAAATTCCTTTTGAAATTATTGTACTTTTCGTATTTTTACCAATGTGAATCATCTTCGTTCCAGTATCAGCCTGTTGTTTTAGGGCCGAAAGAGCTACGGAGTAAAATTCACCCTTAGAATTGTCGCCATGTAGAATACATGACGGATATTTCCAGGTTATTGAGGATCCCGTTTCAACCTGAGTCCAAGTTATCTTAGACGAATTACCTCTGCAGGCACCTCTCTTTGTAACAAAATTGTAGATTCCTCCCTTTCCATCTTTATCGCCAGGATACCAATTTTGGACTGTTGAATATTTTATCTCGGCATCATCAAGTGCTACTAGTTCTACGACAGCAGCATGAAGTTGGTTTTCATCACGCTTCGGCGCAGTACATCCTTCAAGATATGAGACATGAGATTCTTTGTCTGCGATGATAAGTGTTCTTTCGAATTGTCCTGTATTTTGTTCATTGATTCTGAAGTAAGTTGACAATTCCATTGGACATTTTGTTCCTGGAGGAATATAACAGAAAGATCCATCAGTAAAGACTGCAGAATTAAGTGCTGCAAAATAATTATCATTTCTTGGAACTACAGACCCTAAATATTTTTTGACTAACTCGGGATGTTCTTTCACAGCTTCAGAAATTGGACAGAAAATTACACCTTTCTCAGCTAACTTTTCCCTAAAAGTTGTAGCAACCGACATCGAATCAAATACGGCATCTACTGCAACACCAGCAAGTATTTCTTGCTCCTCAAGAGGTATTCCTAATTTGTTGTAAGTTTCAATTAATTCAGGATCTACTTCATCCAAGCTTTTTGGACCATCTGAAATATTCTTAGGGGCTGAGTAATAACTGATGGATTGATAATCAATCGGAGGATAATCTATGTTTGCCCAGTGAGGTTCTTTCATCTTCTTCCAGATCTCGTAGGCTTTCAATCTCCATTTAGTTAACCATTCAGGTTCTCCTTTCTTATTAGAAATAAACTTAATCACATCTTCGTTCAAACCAGGTGGAAGGGTGTCAGATTCAATATCCGTAACGAATCCATATTTGTATTCTTTTTCAGCATATTCTTTCAACATCTCAGTTTCAGCTTCTTGTTTCAATTTTAGCCTCCTAAATTCATGTTTAATTGTAATAATTCATTACTCTTATTTGTTTCAATCATATTGTTAAGTTTTACTTTGTCAAGCGCTAATTTTACAGTTTCATTAATTTTCTGCCAAGGTTTTTGAGTACTACAAGTTGTTTCATATGAACATGCACATTCACTAGTTGCACATTCAGTCAAAGCAATTGGACCTTCAAAGCATTCAATTATGGTTGCGATCGAAATAGACGATGGAGATTTTGTTAGTGTATAGCCACCCTGACTTCCTCTTTGGGATTCTAACAACTCTCCGTTGCACAATGTCTTTAGCACCCTAGTTACAGTTGGTAACGGGATTTCACTCATTTCAGAAATCTCTTTTGCAGTATGTATTTTGTTGCTTTCCATACTTGCAATATTAGTCATAACGACGATTGCATAATCAGTTAGCTTGTTAATTCTCATTATAGTGCATACCTCAGAGTAATTGGACTAAATTGGTGCTATTTAAAACTCGCCTTCAAAGAGCCTATGGCATTACATTTATATTCCTGCATACTGAGGCTGATTAGGGTACCCATGGAATCCAGTTCTATTGCAATAAAAGAGTTGACTCTGGAGTCTGTAAAGGCTGAGATTTATGCGCGTAATAATCCTACATTGACTCCAGTTGATATTGAGATTCATGCAGAGGTTGTTTATCGTATTTTAGAGTTGAAAAAGAAGCATAATGCAGTAATTCTAGGACACAATTACATGGAACCTTTGGTTTTTGGGCTCTCTGAACAAAATGAGCAAGGTGATTCTCTTGCGCTGAGTATGAGCGCAGTTGAAGCAGACTCTGATTTTATTATATTTAATGGCGTTAGGTTCATGGCAGAAACTGCTAAAGTATTGAATCCAGATAAGAGAGTCTTAATAGCAGATAAATCAGCAGGTTGCTCTTTAGCAGATGATTTTACTGCAGAAGATGTAAGGATATTGAAGGAGAAATATCCTGGCGTTCCAGTTATGATATACATCAATAGTTATGCCGATGCCAAAGCAGAATGTGATGTTTGTTGTACTTCAGCAAACGCTGAAAAAATTGCAATGGAGATGCCAGGAGATGAGTTAATTTTTGTTCCAGATCTTTTCTTTGCACAAAATTTAGAGAAAGTTCTAGAAGGTAAAAAGAAAATATTGTATCCTGGAAAGGAAAATGATGCAAAAGGGGCAGTTTGTGAGGTCCATGAAAAATTCTCTAAAGAGGATATAATTGCCATAAGGGAATCATTTGGTATTTCCAAAAACGATCCAAATACAATGATGTATGTTCATTGGGAATGTAAACCAGAAGTTCTCCAACAGGCGGACTATTATGGAAGTACTACTCAAATTCGAAATGACATTGCCAAAAGAGTTGAACAAGGTAATCTCGAAAAAGCATTTATTGCGTCAGAGTGTGAGTTAACCTCTAATTTGATGGAAGAATTTCCATCAGTGGAGTTTGCTACAGCATGTTCAGTTCGTTGCAATCACATGGCTAAAATTTCACTAAGTAAAATAAGACCAATATTGGAAGCTATTGATTCTGGCTCTGATCTTTCAAAGTGGGAAGTTGTGTTGTCAGAGCATACGATTGAGAGGGCTTCAGAACCGATAAAGAAAATGCTTTCTTTTAGTTCTTGAATCGTCTAGCTACAAAAGCTATGGCTGGAATTGCAAGCATCATTTCGAATCCAGGTAATCCTAAAAATCCGCCATCATCTCCTAGTATTCCTTGAGCTTTTACAAGTGTTAAACTTACTATTGCAGTCTTAGCAGTACCGTTAGTGTTGTTACTTGCCATGTGATCAAAAGTGGTGTAATCCATCATGAGCATAATCCCATTACCAGTCACTTCTTTCCATTCGATTATTGTTGAAACCAGATTGATTACGGTACTGTTATTTCCTTTTAATTCATATTCATTACCTGTACTTACGACAGCTAATGAATTATCTGCCATGTACATCTCATCACCCATTAGCATAACATATTCGCCATCGAGATTTGTTTCCCAGTCAGTAGGCCAAGCTTCTGCAAATTCCACGTCAACTTCGGATCCTATCCACGTTGCTCCAAAGAAAAATATGTGTTTTCCTTTAACATTTAATCCGGAATCGTATGTTACGTTATCATAGTGAACTTTTACATCATCCCAACTAGTTAAAGTTAAATCAATTCCGAAAGTATCTCCAGCAATTAACTCAAGATTTGTATCTAATGAATGTGTACCTTTTTCTATTTCGCCACCACCATGAGTACAATCTCTTTCGTCCTCACTAACTTGTTCACCATTTTTCAGGATTTCAATAGTCCATACGCAGTCATCATTACTATTACTTTCCATACTCTCCCACCAAATATCAAATGAGTTTACAGCAAGAGAAATATCAAATTCCACAGGTTCGCTAATCCAAGTACCTACCTCTACAGGTTCCCTTCCAGCTTCAAAGAGAATATAATTATCAGATTGGCCAATAATTGTTTTTGTGGCCTGTGGATCTTCAGGTAATTTATTTTGTGGAGATAAATCATCATTACCTTCACTATTCTGGGTTTCTTTTAGATTAAATTTAAGTTCAAGTTCAGGTGCCTCAAAAGTAGGTTCCTCAGCAGATGCACTGAAAGACACGGCAAAAATAGCGGCAATTGCTATAGCGATTAAAGCTGAGACTCTTATCATGGGCACTTCCTAACCAGTTCGTTTTATTAAACTTCTCTTCTTAGTTTAATCACTAGAACTAGAGATATTAGAGCAAAAATTAAATTAAATCCAGGCAGCCCTAGCACACCTTCTTCCTCTGAATCTCCTTCACTCTGAGTTAAAATGTCAGCCGTGTTTATTAGAATAGGTGGTGCCGCTTGTGACGATTTTTTAGTAAGTGAGAAACTTATCGCAGTCTGGTCTAGCTGTACATAATCATCATCAACATACCATGTTATTCTTGTGGATTTAATTTCTGTTCCGTTAAGGTCGTAAGCAGCACCATCTTCTACTTTAGGAAATCCACTTTTTTGCTCTGCGTTAATTAAATTTTCACCACCTACCATTAGCGTGATGTAATCTCCAGTCATAGCCTCATTGACATTTGTATTCCAAGCTTGAACAAAGTTGAAACTAACCGTTTTCCCACTTATCTGAGTATTTCCGAATTTTATTGCACCAGCTCCAAAAGCAGCTCCACTATCAAAGCTAGCATTGTCGTAATAAATTTCAATGTCTGAGAAAGACCAGTATTCGATTTCAATGTCAAAAGTAGCGCCTTTTTCAGCAGAGGTTATGTTGATATTTCCCACTTGCCCAGTCCATTCACAGGGTTCTGAGTCTTGACACTCATGTGAATCACCACTTTCCTCATCTGTATAGAACGCAGCATCTTGTCCATCAATATTTAGCCTGAAACGATACTGAACCTGCGCATCGTAGCTGTCATCCTGTCCTTGGTCGGTTTCTCTCCACCAGAGGTTGAATTTCACAGGTCCGCCTAATCCTATATCAAAATTAATTCCATCTGTCGCAGTCCAAGTTCCCACGTCTTTCCACTCTCTGGTTCTTGTGCTATCAAATGGACTAGTTGATGTCCAAGATCTAGGAGGATTTTCCTTAATGGCTTCTTTTGTTGCATCACCCCATGTCTCAGGAGAGAAATCGCTAGCATCTTTCATGTTCAGATGTATATGCTCTGAGCCTCCAGTGAGTAATTCTTCAGCCTCACTATTTGGAATGAAAAACAAGCTTGAAAATAAAAATGCAAATGCAAAAATGGTACTCCATAGCTTTCTGCTCACACACAATCATTATGACAAACTGCTTAATAACTTTCGGTGAGGAAATTGTTATTATGGTAATCTTTCCCCTTTTATGACAGATTATTCCATATCTAGTACAAGAATTGAAAAATATATCGAGTTAACTGCAAAGGCCTTGGGCAAAGTATCTATAATTGACGAATCAGGCACAGTTAATCATTCCAAAGCTGAAGATATTCTTGTGATGGTGAATGCATATCATTCTGATGCTAAATTTTTCTTAGAAGAAGGTAGAGGTGATGATGCATTTGCAGCAGTCAATTATGCACATGGATGGATAGATTGTGGTGTAAGATTAGGTTACTTAGACGGTAAAGGTGACTGGCAGCTTTTCACTTTGAGCAGCTAATTAGCACCTATACGAATTGATCCGTCTCTGTAATGTATATGAATGTTATTTTTCATATATTCAGCTAAATTTGAAAGTGAAACATAGACGTCGTCCTCTTTCATAGTTAAAGCTCTAGCGGCTTTCTTAGTGGACCATGGTTTTTCCACAAAATCATTTGCTTTCAGATACTCATAAACTTTTTTGTCATTTGTATCTAAATCACTAAGTGCCATAATTCTCTTATTGTTAGCCAGTGTTTAAACTTAACTATTTTCTAAGTATCGGATAACGTGACTTTCATTTTCAGTTAAGGGATACATTTGCTCACCTATTGTTTCCTTCCACAATCGAAAGAAAGAACCTTTTAGATAATCATTAATGAATCTAGGATGAATATATGAGCCTCTACAAACTGCAGGAGTATTGCCTAATATTTTTGCTACATCTTTTACCATTTTTGTTATATTCTTTTTACGCAGTTTCTTATCATCTTTAATTCTAAATTCAGTTATTTTTTTAGCAGCTAATTTTGTACCCCCCCACGTTCTAAAGTCTTTTGCCGTAAACTTTTCACCAGATATGTCTTGGATATAATCGTTAACATGATAGGCTTTAACATCCTGAGGTTTTCCACTTTCATCAAAAAATAAGAATAAATCTTCACTTTTTCTTTTCTTAGCATCTTTACACATCATAATTAGTGCAGGTAAATCAGGTATTTCCTCATCATTAATTTCAATTTCATGTTTTTTATTACTTTTTCCTATAAACGTAAATTTACCACCAACTTGTGAATCATACCATTTATCATCATCATCAGTTATATCAGTGGGTTCAAAGTTCATATGTTCATCTTGCATAGTTGATAGTCCATAGGTAGCTTTTTCTTTATCATCCCTTGAAGTTTCATTTCCTATTCTTATAAACGTCGTATCCAGTAATCTCACAATTAGGGCCATTACTCTTTCATAAGGTAAAGACTTTTGTTTCTTATCTCCTTCTAAAGCTAAATCTTCAAAATATCTTTCTCTGATCCTTGGCAAAGCTCTGCCAAAAGATGTCATTTTGTCAAATTTAGCTTCACTTCTAAGTTGAGTCCATATGGGGTGATAAATGTACTGAGTTCTTTCTTTCGTATCAATTCCGGTTGCTTGAAGGTGTCCGTTCTTTTCTTCACAAATCCAGACGTTTTTCCAAGCTGGAGGTATTGTAAGTTCTTCTAATCTTTTTAGTTCTCTTTTTGCTTTCAATGGTTTTCCGTTTAAATCTAGAAAAATCTGTTGTTCTTCTTTTATCTCTCTAGTGTAACCAGATTCAGAGTTATTCGAATAATACAATCCAGCTTGTTCTGCTGCAGCGATTGCATTATCCTTATCATCTTGGTTCATTTAAATCAGATTTTCTTTGTTAAGCCCTTTTAACTCAGGTATGATGAACTCTCCGTCTTTTCTAATGAGAGCATCATCAAACCAAATTTCTCCCCCTCCGTGTTCAGGTCTTTGGATTAGCACCATGTCCCAATGCACATCAGATCTATTTCCATTATCTGCAATGTCGTAAGCATTTCCTGGAGTAAAGTGAAAACTACCTGCAATTTTTTCATCAAACAAGATATCTTTCATCGGTTCTGTGATATATGGGTTAAAGGCGATTGCAAATTCTCCAATATATCTTGCACCTTCATCAGAATCTAAAATAGAATTAATTTTTTCCTCATCGCTGCCGGTTGCATTTACGATTCTTCCCTTTTCAAATTCTAGTCTTATATTATCGAAAACAGTTCCATGATATAGTGTTTCAGCATTGAATTGTATGTGTCCTTCTACTGAATCTTTAATGGGAGCTGTAAAGCATTCACCATCTGGTATATTTCTTTCCCCTGCACACCTTATTGCAGGTATATCTTTGATTGAGAATTTTAAATCTGTACCAGGGCCCTTTATGTGAACTTTATCAGTTTCATTCATTAATTTTTCTAAAGGTTTCATTGCTTTGTCCATTTTCTTGTAGTCCAGGCAGCAAACGTCAAAGTAGAATTTCTCAAATCCTTCTGTAGACATATTTGCTTGCTGAGCCATTGATGGAGTTGGCCATCTCAGAACAACCCATTTTGTGTTTGCAACCCTTTCTTTGAAATGTACTTTCTGTAGCAATTCAGATTGATAAATTGCCATTTTGTCAGAATCTATATCAGACATCTCAGAAATATTCAAACTTCCTCTAAGACCTATGTATGCATCCATATGCTCCATTCTATGTTTCTCAACAGAGCCAATCAATTCCATATGTTCCTTTGTTGTTTCAGATATCAATTCTTTCAGTATAAGATTATTCTTCCATGTTACAAAAGGTAATCCTCCTAATTTCCTTGCAGCTCTGATTAAAGCTATTACCATTTCCTGTGGTACGTCAAACCCCTCAATCAATATTTTCTCACCTTTTTTAAGAGAGCATGAATGGTTAATTAACAAGTCTGCTAATTTCTCGAACTTTGGGTTAATCATGAATTTATTATTTAGAGAGAGTGTAAAGAGATTACCTCACTCTAACTTCCTTGAGTTTGAAATTTCTCCAACAAGATTAGTACTCATTAGTTCCTCCATGTTTTCCGGTCTATGCTTTGCTAGCCACATCATTTTTACTAATGCAGTTTCAGGGATAGTATCATACAATTCAATTACTCCACGGGAAGCTAATTCTCTTCCATTCTTATAAACATTAAGGTTTGTAGAACCTGAGAAACATTGTGAGGTCATAGCAATAGGTATGTCCTTTGAGCTCTTTTCTATAGATTTGAATAATTCTGAATTTATGTGCCCGAGTCCAGTACCTGCAATTACGACACCTTTTTTCTTATCAGTGACACTTTCCCATTCTTCAGTACCAAAACCAGGATGAGCCCACACAAAACCAATACTCTCCTCAAATCCGCTTTCTATAGTCGTTTTTTCACTAGTGGCCTTGTATTGTTGCTTCCATTCAATATTTTCTTTTACGATTCCAAGAGCACCTTCATTTTTCGAACTAAATGCATTTCGTTTAGAAGTATGATTTTTTCTTACTCTTGTCCCTCTCCATAAAGCTATATTTTTGTCATCAGTTGTTTCGTGCATTGCAACACTTACTTCTCCTAAATCAGTCATTGCAGCTTTAGCAGCCCCCACCAAGTTCAGATGTGCATCACTCGACGGCCTATCGGGACTTCTCTGTGCCCCAGTAAATATAACTGGGTTTGATAATTCTTGAAGTTGAAACGATAATGCGGCTGAAGAATACCCCATGGTGTCAGTTCCGTGTCCAATAATTATTCCATGATCCTCTTCTTCGTGTATTTCAACTACCTTTTCAGCCATTTTTGTCCAATGTTCAGGTTTCATGTCTTCTGATGCTAATGATAAGAGAGGTTCAGCCTTTATGTTGGCTATTTCCTCCAATAAAGGCACAGAGTTGACAAGTTGTTCAGCCGTAATTGCAGGACTAACAGCTCCAGTTTCATAATCAACAAATGAAGCAATTGTACCACCAGTACCTAGTATTGAGATAGTGTCTAGGTCAATATTTATTTCTCTCTCAATTTTTTGTTCGGTTTTATCTTTGCTTTTTGCTATAATTTGGATATCCGCATTTTCAACCGAAACGCCGATGTTATATCCGTTATCTAATTTCAGTACAATTATTTCCTCTCCAGATAATCTGTGTTTTGGCATTATGATTCCTTCATATTTTTTACTGGGCGTTGTTATTTTGACACGGTCGTATAATTTCGCCCCATTATCTTTTATAAATTTTTCAGCTGCCGTAAGCATAATCCTTCATTCGGGCGAGGTTTATTACTATCATCCCTGATGTCTTACTGTGGGTCTATTAGATAAATTTCAAAATTTGAAGGAAAGTGTGGGCGAATGGGCTGAGAATAGAAGTGCGTCCTCGCTAGACAAGCAAATAGAGAAAAATCTTGCTACGATGGAAGCTGGCGCTGAAATAGAGAGGACTGCTGCAGTAAAGGCCCTAATAATTCAAGCCCAGACTGATGATAAATGGTTGGAACCTATCGTTAAATCATTTTTGAGAGTCTTGCCTAAACAACTTTCTTCACCTCAGGAAGCCATAATTGATGCCTTGCTCGAATTGAGGAAGAAAGCACCCTCACTTAAATCAGAAATAAAGGAAGCTATTCAATCAACATTAGATAGTCCTTATCCTAACGTAAGGGCTAAAGTCATCAGTATTTGGACCGATCTAGCACTAAAATCTAACAATCAGAGTAGTGATACCATAGCAGATTTGTTTATTATGTTATCAGATGATGATAAAGATGTACGCTATCAGACTCAAGAATCGTTGTCCAAAATATTGCATAGCGTCCCTAGAGTAGCCTTACCTGAATTGAAACAGGCGTTGAGTGATGAAGATTGGAGAGTTGTTTATCATTCGATAGTTATACTCACAGAATTTGCAAAGAAAAATGGACAGGTTTGTGCTTCTTTAGCTCCAGAAGTTGTAGCAGCATTCAATTCAGGAGATCGTTTGAAAGAGAGATCTGCAGATTGTATAGGGATACTAGGTTTAGCAAATCCTAATTCAGTTAAGAATGCAGTACCTGGACTTATCGAGGGTTTAGGGAGTAAATCTTCTGAATTACGAAAAGCATCTGCAAAAGCAATAGGTCGAATTGGGAGCAAGGATGCTATGGTTGTTTTTCATGCAGTACCAAAATTAGCTAAAGCCTTGAAAAACGAAGATTGGTATGTTCATGTAGAAGTTCTGAAGGCATTAGGATATATCGGTTCTAACAAATCAACATTAGTGAAGCCACATTTAGAATTAATAAGAAATAAGACAAAAACAGGTGCTGAAAGAAATATTTGTGATGCAGCTAAGTGGGCACTAAAGAAGGCAGGAGGTTAATATGCCAGGGCAAGGCCGGCAAGGCCGAAGTGACGCATTTCAACGTAGGGCTCGTCGAGAAGGTTACCGTGCACGTTCAGCATATAAATTAATGGATATTCAAAAACGTAGTAAGATTTTCAAGGCAGGTTCAATAGTGTTAGATTTGGGTGCAGCTCCAGGGAGCTGGTCTCAAGTTGCTCTTGAATACATTGGAGAAGAGGGTAAATTAGTTGGAGTTGATTTGCAACATATTTTACCTCTCCAAGGTGCAAATTTTATTCAGGGAGATATTAGAGAAATAGAAATTAGAGAAGAATTAAAAAAACTTGTACCTAAAGCAGATACCGTCATATCTGATATGAGTCCTAATTTATCTGGAAATTATTCTATTGATCAAGCACGCTCAGTGGAATTATCATCACTTGCTTTAGAAATAGCATCTGAAAGAAAGGCTAGATGCTTTATTTGTAAAGTATTTGAAGGATCAGATTTTCAAGCATTTCGTAAAGCAGTTATTGATGAATTTGGTTCAGTTCGCACATTATCGCCAGAGGCGTCTCGTAAGCAATCTAGTGAAGTATATTTGATTGCTAAAAGAAAATATCGATGAAGTTAGGTGTTTTGTTTTCAGGAGGTAAGGACTCTTACTTGGCATTGCAGTATTCATTCAAGAATCATGAGATTTCTTGCTTGCTAACTCTCTCTTCGGAGAACAACGATAGTTGGATGTTCCATACTCCTGCTATAGAATGGACAAGGCTCCAGGCACAATCTATGGGAATTAATCATGTTATACAAAAGACACAAGGTGTCAAAGAGGAAGAGTTAGTTGATTTGAAAGAAGTTATTCAATATTCAAAGAAAAAATACGGTATAGAGGGAATTGTCACTGGAGCCTTAGCCTCAGTTTACCAAGCTACACGCATTCAAACAGTTTGTAATGATTTAAATTTATGGTGTTTTAATCCATTATGGCAACTCTCACAGAAATCTCTTCTTCACGAAATTCTATCAAGTAATATTGAATCAATTATTACTGGTGTAGCTGCAGAACCATTTGATGATTCCTGGTTAGGCCGTTCAATTGACCTGGAGTGTATCAGCGATTTGGCTGAGTTACAGGAAAGTTATAGTATAAATCCAGCTGGAGAAGGAGGAGAGTTTGAATCGTTTGTAATCAATGCACCTCTCTTTCGTAAATCAATAAAAATATTAAAGTCTGAAAGCCATTATTCTAATTTCTCAGGTAGATTGGAAATTAAGGAGGCAGATTTAAGATGAAAGTTTTGCTTATTTCGACCTGCGAACACAAGTTAAGCGAAAAAGAATTTGTACTTCCGATATCTAATATTTTAGGTTCAGTAAATCATGAACTTTTCCATTATCAAGACTGTACAGTCGATATGATAAATACCTTTGATAAAATTTTAATCTGTGGAACTTCCTTAAAGGATAATAAATATTTGGAGGATAATAATGTTTTTGAAGATCTACTCTTTAATTTTTCAGGTTCGTTACTAGGCATCTGTTCAGGTATGCAGATTATTTGTTCTATGTTTGGAAGTTCTATAATGCTCAACTCAGAGATAGGGATGGCTGAAGTTAGGACAAAAAGAGCCAACCCTCTTTGTAAAGGTAATTTTCAAGCCTATTGTTTACACACCAACTCAGTTGTTGGGTTTGAGAATTTTTTAGTTATAGCTGAAACAGATAATAGTCCTCAGATTGTTAAGCATAAGCAGAAGAATGTGTTTGGAGTTTTATTTCATCCAGAAGTTAGTAATAAGTCAGTTATCGAGAACTTTCTTAAAATTTAAAGATTCTTAACGCCATTAACAACTTTTGTCGCACTCATTTTAGTAAATCCAACAACACTTGAAATATCATCTACTGTTGCGGCTTTTAAATCCTCTACCGTGTGAAATCCAGAATCATAGAGATTTTCAGCTTTTACAGCCCCTAACCCTTTTATTTTGGCCACTTGAGATACAAATTCAGATTTGCCACCCCCAGGTCCACTAGCTTCTTTTACCGTAGGGAATTTACCACCCTGTATATTTCTCCATTCTTTTATTATGTCTGTGATTGATTCAAGACTACTAATATTTAGATTGAACCAGTTATCCCTAGCGTGTAATGATTTCCTTGCTAAGTCAAGTTCATCTTCCATCTCTTGAGTTATGGATAGTAATCTTTCGTATTTTTCAGTTTGATCACTAATCGTATCATCCATCTTTTTTATCCTAGGCTCATATTCAGCCTCTATCTTTCCTTGTCGTTGCCTTTCTACTTCAAGTTGTCTGAGTTTCGCATCCCTTTCAGTAAGAAGTTCTTGTAATGAAGAAATCATGGTCTCTTTAGTTTGTATCTCAGACTCTAGAATGTTGATTCGGTCTAGTGACGCGTTCAAGTCTTTTTCTTGTTGCTCATATGCATCCCATAATTTCTCGAGTCTTTGTTGTTCTAGTCCCAAATTGTTTTCAAGTTGGGCCATCTGTTCATCCATTTCGGGGTCCATACCTCTTGCTCCTTAGTTAGGACCGCACTACCTGTTATATAATATCCTATGTCGATTAGAGGTTATGGGGCTTGAAACGGGGTGTGGTCATTTACGAATTGAAGAAATTGATAAAGTGTTGTCCTTTATTTCTCCAGATTTTGCAGTTATTGATTCTAGTGCAGTATGTGGGAAGCTGCACTTAATTCAAGCTGCAAATTTATCCTTGAGTGCTCATGATGGAAAGTATAATCTTTCTAAGGATAAATCTACAGAAGTTCTTTTGTATTTGACAGGTCAGAGACAAATCACTAAAGCTCTAAAATTAGCAGGTATCAGCAAGTCAACAAAGTATATTGCTTGGGTGTCTTTTTCAACTATTCCTAAGAATTTCATGGAATTAGTTAAATTGGATGAGGAAGTTATCAGCCCTTCAGTTTTTGATTTTTCTAGATTTAACATAGATGAAAATTTTGATATAATTCTCAAACAAAAAATAGTAATGACTAGAACTGCAATTTTACCGGTGCAGCCTCGTTAGATAGATATTATGTTTTTTAAACTAAACTAACTTTTTTTATGCCTCCTATGTTAGATAGAATATGTCAAAAGATAAATTGATACAAAAATTGAATGCGGGCCTTGGTTGGGAACTAAGGGCTGCAGCGTTATATTCACATTATTCAGCTTATATTATGGGTATCCATAGGTTACATCTTAAACCTTTTTTCGATGAAGAAGCTAGTGAATCTCACACTCATGCAGAAATGGTTCGAACTGCTATCGTTAAACTTGGTGGAGAAGCAGTTACCGATCGGGATCCAACAGAAATTGTTCATACTACAGATTACAAATTAATGTTACAAGAGGCTTTAAAGACAGAGAAAAAGGCAGCAGAGGGATATGAAGTAGTTTTATCTTTAATCAAAGACGATGAAGAGATGTACGATTCTATTGAGCAAATATATTTTCAGGAATTACGTTCAGTTGAAGAAGTAACTCAATTACTGCAGTAAATTAGCCATCTATTACATTTTCTTTTACAGCATATCCTAGTCCACATCCTATTAGTGACCCTGTCAGGCCATAGAATGCCCAACTAGCATCGCCATCAATTGCTAAGGCAAGCATGTTCCCTAAAGAAACGCCGGGATTTACATCACCAAAGGCAGAAATTGTTACCACGAATAATGTTGCAGCAATAGATCCAGGATCTTGCGATGTTAAAAGTGA
>JBJLBY010000055.1:0-16922 GCA_045567975.1 Candidatus Poseidoniales archaeon
ATCTATTGATTCAACTATTATGCCATTGTTTGTTTGAGATACAGTTACTTCATACATCCCTTCATTCTTTGCAGCCATAAGAATCCCATAGGCTGTTGATTCAGAGGTTGTTACAAGATCAAATGACATAGTTTCATTATCACTTAGGTTGTTAAATTCGATTTTCAGTGATGCTGTCACCAAAGTAGAGTTATCTACTTCAGCATCATCAAAATAGCCAATTTCATAAAAAATTCCAGTAATCGCAAGTGAATTAATGATTACTATTGCAATAATTGTATTTTTCTTATTCATCGCTGATAAGGTTACCTTCTTGATGTTTGTTAGCATCTTCTACTTCTGAAGCTAAAAGATAGTACAAGGGAAAACCAACTAATGTAAAGGTAACAATACTTGAAATTAAGTGGTATAGCATGAATGGCAGTCCAAGTATGTAAACTAGTACTAGATTCTCAAGTGTATGATTATGTGCCAACCAGAAAACTCCAAAATTGGTCCATGTGTCATATACTAATGCAAATATAACTCCTGAAGCTGTGAATTTGTATACAGACCCTACATTCAGTCCATTATCAATTCGTTTTTTGTATCTAGAAGTAATCATGGAAACCATCACAAAACCACTGTAAGTGAAAATTATGATTTTTGAGGTTCCAAAATAACCTAAGTAAAGATCACTTAGGAGCATTATTGAGATTGTAACGATTAGTGATGCAGATGCAGGTAGTAACATTGCAGCTAGGAAAGTTGCGACCATCACGGTTTCGAAATTGGGGTAATCGTGTAATGCAATTCTACCGCCAACACCCATTAGAATCAGCATAGCTGCAGTCGCAAAAATGGGTAACTTATTTCTTTCCATTAAACTGTGACTTAGAGGCTTCAATAAAAATTAATCTATGGTTTTTAGTAAACAGTTATTCATTTAGTATTTCTTTAACCATTCTTTTCCATAATTTTCCTTTGTCTCTGTTTGCTATAGGATTAGCTGGACTAGGGTGTGGAATTACTTTTATTTTTATACCCTTATTTCCAGAAGCTGGAATGACTTTTTTTGCCATTTTTTCAGCATATTTTCCTACAGCTATAATTTTTTCAGTTTTCAAAATCTCAGTTACACTGATTAAATGTTTGTCACAGGCTTCAAATATATCTTTAGCTTGTCCTAATCTTAACTTATCTGGAGTGATGTTTTGACCTTTTTCGTTAAACATCCACAGAGGGAAGTGATTAATTACGTAAATAGTTTCAAACGCAATCTTAGGGGCTCCATATATTTCCTCGATTAGACCCCATATTCTTGTGCCCGATACTTCAGGTTTTTTACATTCTAATCCAAAGACATCCCTCTTTGGATGCCTCTTCTTGGGCTTCTTAACTTCTAGATTTTTTATATTTAAGTAGTCCTTAACTTTCTTAGGGCAACCGAACGGTATTCCTGTGTTTCCCATTCCATGTCCTGGATTCATACCCATAAGTATAGTTTTTGCACCCAGATTGGCGTATTTTTGAATATATTGTTGATGTGGTTTCCATGCATAATCTAGAGGATTGTAAACATATTTGACTTGCAATGAGTCCTTAACCAATTTTTCTTTGAGTTCATTACATTTATTTTTTAGTTTATTGGCAATTTCTATAATTTTGTCTGATTTATCTTTCATATTTGTTTTAGTTGACTATACATGTTTAATTACGCATTAACATGTAGCAAACCCCTTATAACCTCCCCCAATCGTGGATATAAGGCGATTAAGATGGATAGTAATCCTACAAGAAAGTTAGTTGTTAGTGCGATGACGGCAGTTTTGCTTTTGTCTAGTATTTTGTTTGTGACTGAAGCCACAGCAGATCCTAATGATTTATCAGTAAGCAATCTGTATGAAGAAGCTGGCACTCCGCCACCTAGAGAAAATATTCTCTACCACTATACAGTAGAATGGGAGAATAATGGTGATGCTACGGAATCTGCTACAGTGAGACTTTATCCAAATTGTGATCAGTCAGGTACTTTTGATGAATCTGATTCCATTTCGATGGGCCCTGGCGAAAGTGGACTTGTTAATCTAAGCATAACTTTCACAGATACAGGAGAGACCTGTTATTCAGCTACAATATTTCAAGGTAGTTCACACTACGGTGAATTTACAAACTATGCTATGGTAGAGCCAGAAACTGGCGTAGCCGATTTATTTGTAAATCTCAATATGACACAAGATTCAGCTTCAATCGCTGAGCCAGTCACGGTGTCATTTGAATATGGAAACGATGGTGTTGTTTCGACTTTACATCCTGTGACAATCAAAGCGTTTTTTGATCCTGTAGGAAATGACCATACTAATTATTTCGATCCTTCACCTTTTACTTTTGATTATTTAACTCCACCAGAATCAGGAATGCCTGCTGAGTTTATGGATTGGGAGTTTAGGATTCCAGATGGAACTTGTGATTTAGGTCCTGAATATAATTCATCCGAATCTTGTGATGGGTCTGGAGGTATTTGGACTGCAACAGATGGAAGGATGCATAAATTCACAGTATACATAGATTCAGAAGAAAATAATACTGATGAAGATGATGATTTACAGAACAATATTGACACTTGGGAAATATGTGTAGGTAATTGTGACCAACCAGATCTTCAAGTTGCTGAGGAAGGAACTGGCGAAGATTCCATTATGTCTGAACCTCTAGAAGCAGTTGCAGGTGGAATTATATCCTTCGTTTATGGTATAGCTAATACTGGTCCAGGCGATGCAGATTGTCCACCAGCAGGTCCAAATTGTCCAGGTGCAGTTGGAGAATTAGTTACTCATTTGGAAGTTCAAAAATGTGCCGGTGATGCTGAGGACCCTTGTGCAGGTAGTCCTTGGGAATACAAGAATATAAGTAAAGTAATAAGGACTCCAATTCCTAAATGTTGTGAAAACAACGTTCTTTATGATAATGATGCCCTTAAACTTAATTGGAGTACAACTCCAAGTGACGCAGGTTTGTATAATGTAAGAATATTTGTAGATGCTAACAATGTTGTTGAAGAATTAGATGAGAACAATAACTATTTGGATTGGTACAAAGTTAAAGAAGAATACTTTGAGTTAAAAGAGCAAAGACCTGACATGATGGTACAAGGTATTGATCCAGGAGCTAGTGTAATCTACAAGGATGATGAACAAACTCTTCAGATACAAGTCCTCCAATCAGAATTTGGTGACGCTATGGCAGATAATGTAGAGGTATTTCTAAAAATTATTGAACCAGATGGTGTAATCATAGACTGGTTCCCTCTAACAACGAATTTAACTGTTGGTTTAGCGCCAGACATAACTTTCTTCCCATATACTTGGACACCTATGAAAACAGGTACATACGAATTCATGGCTTGGGTTGATAGAGGAGATATTGATGAGGATTCAGAATACAATGGCGGAGATATTTTAGAATGGAATGAAGATAACAATAAGTTGGTAAATTCAAGATTTATACTTGTTGAGCCCAAGTTACCAGATTTAAAAATAAGTTCTTTGACGGTTACACCACTCAATAGCGATGGTTATGGTATGGTAGGTGTTTCTTCAGAGCTCACGGCAACACTCGTTAATGATGGTGTCAGAGCGCTGGACAGTTCTGAAGCTGCAAAATTATCAATAGCATTTTATGTTGTATCACCTTTTACTACACAATTAGCTGAAATTTTTGTTTCTGAAGCTTGTAGTTGTGATCCAACATTAAATATTTCTGAGTCTATAGATATAACTATACCAATAAAATTTGCATTAAATGATAACTACAGATTAGCTGCAATTGTTGATGAAGGTCCAACTCCTCAATCACAAGGACAGATTCAAGAAGTTAGTGAAACAAACAATCAAAATTTCTTAAATCTTTACGCAGCAAGTTCAGTGGATGCACATGTTTCCAACTTGAATGTTGATGTAGGTGATGGTTTGGCAGGTAAGGTCCATCCTATAACTTTTGATTTAGGTATGTCTAATTTAGCAGAAGGTGAAACATATCGTTTATTTTTCAATGTTTCAGTATCTGGAACTTTCGGTTGGGGTGAAATTATGGCCTTATCAACTCAAAACAGCACGGGGACTTATTCAATTGGTACTGGTTACAGTTTAGCAGGCCCAATTGCCTATGTTGATTTTAATACAAGTTATTTAGTTTCTAGTGTATCTATTCCTTGGATACCAAGTAAAGACAGAACTGATGTTTACAATGTTTCAGTTACGGTAAGCAGTGCAATTAATGTTGACTTAACCAATGATACAACTTATGTCAATAAGATATCTATGGAAAAGTTAACCACAGATATCGTTGTTGAAGCAATCAAGGTCACAGAATCTGGTGGTTCTGCAACAATTAGAGTTACAGTATTATATCAGCGAGGTGAAGATCCTACTTTGGATGGAATAGCTGTAGCTATGGAAGTATACAGAGCTTCAGATTTTGAGGATGGAGAAGCTCCACTTACTACCTTGACGACAAAAACACTTTCATCGCCTTTGGCAAGGGGTGATTCAGATTCGCTTTCTTTTACTTGGGCAGTTAAGAACGGAGATTTCATATTCGTAGCAATATTAGATCCAGACGATTTGATAAAGGAAGTTGATGAAAATAATAGATTCCCTTCGAAGTTAGTGACTTTTGGAGATTCAGGACCAGTTGTAACCGAAGATGAGGAAGATGAAGGTTTACTTCCAGCACCTTCTTTAATTACTTCAATTGCTCTCTTGGGAGCTATAGCAATACTAAGAAGAAGATAATGGAGCACACTGCACTGTTATATTTTGTAGGTCCTGCAGGGGCCGGTAAGTCTACGTTAGTTGCAACTTTGCAAGAATGGATGCAACATCAAAGATATGATGGCGTTGCAATAAATTTAGACCCAGGGGCAGAAACAGTTCCTTATGAAGCAGCTATTGATGTTAGAGAAAAATTCACACTACATGATATCATGGATGAATATAGTTTGGGTCCTAATGGAGCTCAAGTGGTCTGTGCAGATCTTTTAGCAGTTGAGTTAGATTGGATAAAGCATCACGTCAATGAAATCAATTGTGATTATTTTTTGGTTGACACACCTGGTCAAACTGAACTTTTCCTTTACAGAGAAGCATCAAAAATATTTGTAGACCACCTGTCTGACAAATCAGCAATGATTTTCCTTCTTGACCCCTTATTGTCAAGGACACCAGAGGGCTTCGTTACACAACTTCTTCTTGCTTCAGCAGCACATCTAAGGTTTCCAGTACCTATGTTTCCAGTTTTGACAAAATGCGATCTTCTTGAGCCCGAAGAAGTTGACAACATCCGTGAATGGTCTTCAAATTTAGATACTTTAGCTATGGCTATGCCTAATTTAGAAGGAATGTCTGGCGTGCTTTCTTCGGAATTATTGAAAGTTCTTCAGGTTCTGGCACTAGAATCTAATCTTATTGCCGTGTCTTCAAAGGAGGGAGAAGGTATGGATGATTTGTACACAGTAGTACAATCAACATTTGCCGGTGGAGATGATTTAGAAGCGCATGTTGACAGCAATTAATTTTGGTAGTTATTATTAATACTACTATTTTTATGATATTTCATGGAATCTAGCTCACCTCTTATAGTAGAGAGAAAAGATACCATCTTGTCGCTAAGATTAAATAACATCGAAAAGAGAAATGCATTGAATTCTGAAATGATGGGTATTACAACAGCTGCCTTGGAAAATATTAGTGATTATTCTGAGATTCGAGCAGTTGTAATTTCAGGCGAAGGCCAATCTTTCTGTTCAGGTGCCGATGTCAAAAATTGGAATCCTGAAGAATTACAATCTATGTTATCAGCAATAGTCAATTGTTCAGTTCCAACTATTGCGGTAGTACATGGTTTTTGTTTTGGTGGAGGTATGGGCTTGATATGTTCTTGCGATTTTATACTTGCGTCATCAGATTCACAATTTGGATTCCCTGAAGTTAGAATTGGTATGGTTCCAGCAATTATCTCACCCTATGTGAATAGGAAATTGGATTTGAATAGAATGAGAGAGTTATTCATAACTGGCGAGAAATTTGGAGTTGAGAAAGCCTTAGGCTTAGGTATTTTGTATGAAGCTTATGAGGGGAGTTTTAGTTCATCACTTCAAAATTTAACTTCATCTATTACGAAGGGAGGTCCTCGTGCGCAGTACAAAATTAAAGAGTTGTTAAACGGTAAAATATTATCATCAACGACTAGAGATGCAGACTTAACTGCATTTATTGATGAGATTAAGCAAAGTTCTGAAGGTAAAGAAGGTATCTCTGCATTTCTAGAGAAACGTTTACCTAGTTGGAGTGATTAATGATTAATAAAATACTCATAGCAAATAGAGGAGAGATTGCTTGCCGTGTAATTAGAGCATGTCATGAGATGAATATAGAAGCCGTTGCAGTTTATTCTGAAGTCGACAGTTTTTCACCTCATGTATTAATGGCAGATGAAACTGTTGAAATAGGTCCAGCAAATCCTTCAGAGAGCTATCTTAATTTCCAAAAAATAGTTGATGCCGCTAAATCCACAAAATCAGATGCGATACATCCAGGGTATGGTTTTCTTTCAGAGAATGGAGATTTTGCCCAGTTTGTCCGAGATTCAAACCTAATTTTTATTGGTCCAGATTCTGAAACAATTAAGTCTATGGGAGATAAAGCTCAATCTAAAATTTTGATGGCTAAGGCAGGAGTACCTACAATACCTGGTAATGATGGAGAATTAACGGGCAATGTAGATTCAATTGCAAGAGATATAGGATATCCTTTGATGGTTAAAGCTGCTGCAGGAGGTGGAGGTAAGGGAATGCGTGTAGTATTCACTCCAGATGAGTTAGAATCTGCTTTGGACTCAGCTAAGACAGAAGCCAGAAATTCATTTGGCGATGATACAATAATATTAGAGAAGTTTTTGGATTCTCCTAGGCATATAGAGGTTCAGATATTAGGTGACAATCATGGAAATATTGTGCATTTGTTTGAAAGAGAATGTTCAATACAAAGGAGGCATCAGAAAATAATAGAAGAATCACCTTCCCCGGCTATCAACAAGAAATTACGTAAGGAGATGGGTGAAGCTGCAATTAAAGCTGCAAAAACGACAAATTACAGTAATGCGGGAACAGTTGAATTTCTTTTTCAAGATGGACAATTTTACTTTCTTGAAATGAATACTCGTCTTCAAGTTGAACATGGTGTTACAGAGATGGTTTGTGGTATAGATCTTGTGAAGTGGCAGATAAGAGTAGCCAATGGTGAGTATTTGGATTTTACACAAAAAGACATAAAACAGAGAGGTCACGCCATTGAATGTCGTATTTACGCAGAGGATCCATCACGTAATTTCCTTCCTACTCCTGGCCGTGTCAGGAAATTAGTTCTTCCTGAGGGACCTGGGATTCGAAATGATGTAGGGATTCTAGAAGGGCAGGAAGTTACTAGTGCATACGACCCCTTACTTGCAAAGCTAGTAGTTTGGGATTCTACAAGATTAGATTCTATTAACAAAATGGATTATGCACTTAGTAATTTCGTCATACTTGGATTAATAACAAATCAACCATTCTTGAGAGACATAATGCAAGATTCAACTTATCGTAAAGCATCTTTTTCAACGAAGTATATTGATGAACATTTTTCAGATTGGGTACTTGATACAGCTTCTCCTGAAGTTTTTGCGGCATGTATGCTATCTAACCAAACTTCACAGACAAGTTCAGTTAGTAAAAAATCAGATTCTTCATTTTCACCATGGCATAAATCTAATTGGAAGCAGGGTTTCTAATGCCTGAAAAGATAACTATAGGACCTAAGTCACATGTTGTGAGTCTTAGAAAGGCGGGAGAAAATTTTACTATACAAGTAGATGACAATAGTTTTGAAGGTAATTTTTTTAAAAATTTAGACGGTAGTTTAGAAATAAATTTTGATAACAAGAGATACATTTGTTTCTCAGAGAAAAGTGGAGATGAACTTTTTGTATTTATCAATGGTATCAATTATGTTTTAAAACGTTCACCATATCTGGAATTTGGTGAAGAAGTAGAAGAAGATGATAGTGATTCTATTTTTAGCCCTATAACTGGTAAGCTTCTCGATAAAAAAGTGGAAAGTGGTGCCTCAGTTTCTAAGGATGAAGTTATTGTCATTCTTGAGGCAATGAAAATGGAACATCGCTTGAAATCTCCAAGAGATGGAAAATTAGCAAAATTAACTAGTGCAGAAGTAGGTAGCCAGATCAAGGAAGGCGACCTAATGTTTGAGTTGGAGGTAGAATGAGCGTAATTCAGAGTCAACATAATCCTAATTCCGAGGAATCTCTGTCGAATCAAGACTTTAATAAGAAATTAGTTGAAGAGTTACAAAGTAGGATTGTAGATTTTAGTAAAGGCGGTCGACCAGAAATGGTTGAGCAACACAAAGAAAGAGGAAAGTTGTTGCCAAGGGAAAGGATTGAAGAGTTAATTGATCCAGACACTCCATTTCTAGAATTATCTTCTTTAGCAGCTTTTGATTTATATGATAATCAAGTCCCCTCTGCAGGAATTATTACAGGAATAGGAGTTATTCATGGCAGGGAAGTAATGATTGTAGCTAATGATGCTACGGTAAAAGGTGGAACATACTACCCACTGACAGTTAAGAAGCATTTAAGAGCTCAAGAAATTGCTGAAGAAAATTCTCTTCCATGTATTTATCTTGTTGATTCAGGTGGTGCTTTTTTGCCAATGCAAGATGAAGTATTTCCAGATAAAGAACACTTTGGCCGTATATTTTACAATCAAGCTCAGATGTCTGCAAAAGGGATTCCTCAAATTGCAGTTGTTATGGGCTCTTGTACTGCAGGTGGCGCTTATGTTCCAGCTATGTCCGATGAAGCTATTATTGTGAAGCAGCAAGGCACTATTTTTCTTGGAGGTCCGCCATTAGTTAAGGCTGCAACAGGAGAGGAAGTTAATGCAGAGGATCTTGGTGGAGCTGATGTACACACAAAGAAAAGCGGTGTTGCAGACCACTATGCTCTGAATGATTCTCATGCCTTGGAGATTGCGAGGACCATAATCTCTAATTTGAACAGATCACCTAAATCAATACTTGACATTAGAGAACCCGAAAATCCTTTATATAATCCTAATGAGTTATATCAAATAATTCCTAAAGATACAAAACAACCCTATGATGTAAGAGAGATTATTGCGCGCTTAGTGGATTCTTCTAATTTTGATGAATTCAAAGAAAATTATGGAAAAACGATAGTATGTGGTTTTGCAAGAATAATGGGTTATCCAGTAGGGATTATTGCAAATAATGGTGTGTTATTCTCTGAGTCTTCATTGAAAGCAACACATTTTATTGAGATGTGCAGTCAAAGAAATATTCCGTTAGTTTTCTTGCAAAATATTGTTGGTTTTATGGTAGGTAGAGAATATGAATCTGGAGGCATTGCTAAAGATGGGGCAAAGATGGTAATGGCAGTTTCCAATGCTAAGGTTCCTAAGTTTACAATAGTTATTGGAGGTTCCTTCGGAGCTGGAAATTATGGCATGTGCGGCAGAGCTTACCAGCCTCGTCAGTTATGGATGTGGCCCAATTCAAGAATCTCAGTAATGGGTGGTGAGCAGGCTGCAGACGTTCTAACAACGGTAAAGAAAGATCAATTAGCTAAGAAAGGAAAATCTATGACATCAAAAGAGATTGAGAATCTAAGAGAACCTATTCTTTCTAAGTATGAAAAAGAGGGCAATCCTTACTATTCTACAGCCAGGTTATGGGATGATGGTATAATTGACCCATTAGATACTAGAATGGTTATTGCCTTAGGTATATCTACATCACTTAATCAAGAATTAGAATCAACCAATTTTGGCGTTTTTAGGATGTAAGTGTTAAATATCACCTTTGCTTATATTGGTAATAATGGAAGAATCAATTTGTCGTATTGAATTAGAGATAGATGATAAAACCTTTATAGCTAAAGTTCAAACGGATATGGGTGGCCCCCGAGAATATCAAAGTAAGCAATTCGATAGGTTATTAACACAACTTATGACAGAGCTACAGGCTGAGTTTGAACCTGATTTTGAATGAACCTTTATCCTCTTTTGGCACCTCTTAGCGTTGGTATAGGTGTCGTGCTTGGCTATTTCTTGATGAAATACATTGCCAGGAAGTTAGGTAAACCCTTTCCAGGCATTGGTGAGTTGATGTATCCCATGCATCATTTGGATTCTAAGATAGATAAGAGATATAGAAAAGGCAAGCGTTAAATGCAGTCTTACCACTAACCTACTAGGTGTAGTATGCGGTCTTACGTAATTTTCGCTTTTGCATTTGCCATTTCTTTAGCAGTTATGACTAATGCCTCAGCAGAGCCTGATGTGTACATGGTTCAAGTTGATCCAAGTCAAGTGGATAATCAAGTAGATGAACAAGTTGATTTTCAAGGAGACTGTTCAATATGCCAAAATGAAGAGGATTTGTCTTATTTTTATTGGAATTCAAGTATAGATGGTATTCTCAAGGAAGGCGTTAGTGCTGCTGAGATTATGTTTACGAAAATGTCATCTGAATTCACAAAAGGAAGTCATGACATTACACTCCAAGTAAGAGACAACAGCCAAGATTGGAGTGCAATTGATAGTGAGTCCACGACAGGTTTGCAGGTTGATGGTAAAGATGGAAGTAGTGATATCGAAGTTAATTTTCAGATAGACCCGCCTCTAGTTAATCTAGGAGAATCAGCTTCATTCAGGGCATGTGAGGAGATGCTACCTGACCCATTGCCATGTGTCGACGATTTAAGCTTACAATTATCTTTTGACTGGGATATTATGGTTGAAGGTTCTGATGTATGGGAAGATTTAGGTAATGAAGAAGCATTTACAAAATCAGACTTTTCTATTGGAAATCATACAGTTAAACTTGTAATTTCTACATCAGATGGAGATTCTAGTGATCCTGAAACTGCACAATTTACAGTAAATCCTCCATTACCCATCGCTGAGATTTCAGGTGGATCAACTGATTTCGTTGTTAAAGAAGGTCAATCTCTTACTATTAGTGGAAAATGTTATGATCGATTTATGGCAGTAATGGATGATTGTAGTTATGCATGGGAACTCAGAAAGGCAAATGGTAATGATCTAGTTTCAACATTTAACAGCAAGAACATATCATTAACAGATTTATTGTATGAAGTTCAAAGTTATCGTCTTACTTTAAGAGTTACAGATAGTGATGGTATAGCTTCAAATCCAGTTCAAGCTATGATTATGGTTAATCCACCTAATGTGGTACCTACCGGAGTAATTACAGTCACTCCAGATCCAGTAGGTAGTCTAATGGCTTCAGAATATTATAAGGGCATGAATGTTAGTTTTGATGCCTCTTCTTCCGTAGATCCGGATGGGCAACTTGTATCTCATGAATGGTTTCACATGGTTGGTCAAGATTGGGTTTCAGTATCTCAGGAGTCAGTTTGGACTAAATCATTTGATGCTCTCAGTTTTCAATACATAAAATTGATCGTTAAAGACGATAACGGAGCATCAAGTTCACCTACATCTGTAAGTATCAAAATTATTGAAAATGCCCCTCCAACAGTTACTTTGATATTATCTTCCGAAAATGGCACACATTCTTTCAAGAGTAATGTCAGCGACGACGGAACAATTGTTTCTTTTGCATGGTATGTGAACGATATTCTAACATCGGAATCTCAAAACACAACTTGGATTCCAAATGCCAGTGGAGATTATGTAGTAAAATTAGTAGTAACTGATAATGGAGGTGCTATGACTGAAGTATCTGAGACAATCGCAGTTTCAGTTAATGTTCCTAAGAATTTCGTTGCAACCTTTTCTTCTAAGGAGATAGAAGTTGGTGGTTCAGTGGTTATAAATTTCACAGAGACTACAGGTGAAGTAAAATTCTTTAAAATTACTGTGACTGATGTAAACTCACCATCAGATAAAGTGGAGTATTCAACATCAGAAACCATATATTCAGTAAAATTCACAAAAGCAGGAACTTATACTATGGATGTTGAAGTGGTTTGGGCTGATGGTATTGCTCAGTCAGGTCTTGCAGACTGGTATGGACCTACAATCAAAGTAGGTGATGGAGGTAGTAGTAGTACTCCAGAGGCTTCTGGTGATAATGAAACTAGCTTGACAGAAGATGACTTACCATCAATCACGTTCGTAGCTGCTCTAATGGCCACTTCGTTAGTTGCAATTACGCGACGTCAAAGGTAGGATTTTTCTTTCTTTATTTGTTGTGTCCAGTAGCCAAGTCCAGCACTCATTATGATTTCTGCACCAGCAATTGCGAAAAATAACGCTTCATTATAGACTACTTCTTCTTCGAATGTTTCAACATAATTTACAATGAGTATAAGTTCTTTAGTTTCAGTTTTACCCTCATAATTAGCTGTAAATGTAATATTATACCTACCGGCAGCATGAACTGTGTGGTTAACACTTGTCAAATTTGAATATCTAGTTCCTGGACCATCTATATCTATTCCAAAATCCCATTCAACAGAAGTGGTATTTTCTAAATCAGTAGCATTGAAATATACAGTTTCTCCTGAGTTAACAGACAAATAGTTCGGTTGTCCATTAGCACTAATTTGAGCTTCCCCAATTGCATTGGGAATCAAGAATATAGTTAACAGGAGAAAATTTCTATACTTGAACCTTGCCATACATACTCGAAATTTTACGTGGAACTCGTTCTCTCAGTTCCTCAGACCACAATTCCCCATCTACCAATTTTAGTATGTCATGTGTAGTTCCACATCTAGCAAATACAACACCATCTTTTTCATCAGCAGTTGTTAGTTCTATAGCTGGTTTAGATTTTATGACTGTTGCTTGAATCAAGTCATTAACTTGATATATTTTTCTTATGTCTGAGACGTAATCTTTTGACATTTTTGCAATATGTAAAGTACCTACAGTGTATCCTCCAATTGATCGGTTATTATTTTTAACTTTTATAATTTCTACGGAAACCATACTGTCTCTAACAGATTGGATTTTTCCGAAAACAATATCTCCATCAAATACTTCCAAAGGAACAGATACAGATGGTATTATGCTTATTCTCATATTTTCATTATCTTCTTTTACAGTGCCGCATACTCCAGCAAATAATTCACCTTTTTCTTCATACACACCTTTTCCAGGCATGTATTCCATAGCGCTTGCAAGTTTGTCCCCAGGTTGTTTCATTATTCTATTGCAAAGAAGCTATATGATAAAGGATTGCCCTTTCATTTTTACTCTCTTTTATGTGGAAAGGCATAGATTTTCTAATCGAAAAATTAAATTCGTAAGCTGAAATGACTTCACCATTGTTTTTCTTAACAAAGTTTTCGATGAATTTTTTTGTTTGGCCGATATGTATAGACCAGATATTTTGTGCAATTTCCAGTGCTTTTTGCAAAAAGCTTCTGTCGGCTCCAGCAACTTGTGATCCAAATGGTGGATTCATTAGTACTGTATCATATTTTTCTTCAATATTTTCGATTGCAGAGTTAATCCATTTTATATTTAATGTGTGAGTGTTTGAGTATTGTTTTGCTAAATTCAATGCTTCTTCATCAATTTCATAGCCTGTGACTTTAGCTCCAGTCAAAGCAGCACCAATAGCTAATCTCCCAGTTCCACATCCTAAATCAGCTACAGTACCATCTAAATGACCCAAAGTGTAAGCTTGTTTCACAATCTCAATAACAATATCAGGAGGTGTGACATATTGTTCAAGTTCGGGTTTTGGTAATTTAAAATCAGGAGATTTTTGTAATATTCTAAAGTCTATCCTTTTCTCCATTTATCGTAGCCATCCTTCAGCAATCGTCCGTCATTTCTTAAATTAGATAAGTGCTTATCCACTTCATTTCTAGAATAGCCCTTTTCTTCCATTAAATCATAAATTTCTTCTTCATCCATCCCGCCGCTTGGACTAATCAGGTCCAATAAGATCATAGAGGGATTCTGTTCTTTCTTTCTTTGTTGTGCATCCATTCCTGAAAATGCATAATCTACATCTCCTCTGAGAGTTACCGACAGGAAAAGATTCATCATTTCAATAGCATGATCTGCGTGTTTAACCTCTACAGTTTCAGAAAGATACATTTTTGCATCAGCTTCTGATAATCGTATTATAGATTCAAGTTGTCTTGGAGTAATAGGCATTGTTTTGTCTTGTTCATCAGTGTTATGATATCTGTTTCGAAGTCCAGTATAATATTCCTTTATTTTGTATTGAGCTTCAGTAGACATAACTGGTCTGAGCTTTTTTGCATAAGAAATATATAATTTCAATAATCTTGAGCTGATTGGCGCTTCTAGTGTTCTTAATGCTAATTCATCTTCTTCACTACTTTCACCAGGAGTTAAAACTTCCCCTGCAAGATGGCTTTGTATAATTCTGTCAGCTAGCAGACTATCCTTCTCGGGATCGGGTTTATCTTCAATTATGAAAAATATGTCAAATCTGCTAAGAAGAGAAACTGGCATGTTAACTTGAGGAGGTAATGGCATAGTCATGTCAAACCTGCTTCTTCTAGGATTGGCTGCAGCAAGTACAGAGCATTTGGATTTCAATTGAGCATTTATTCCTGCTTTAGCAATGCTTATGGTTTGCTGTTCCATTGCTTCATGCATTGAAGATCGGTCTTCATCGGACATTTTGTCAATTTCATCAATGCACGCAATTCCCCCAGAAGCTAATACGAGAGTTCCAGCTTCTAAGGTCCAACGTCCCTCACCAAATTCGTCTCTCACAGCAGCAGCAGTTAATCCTGCAGCAGATGTTGATTTACCGGTGGCCATAACACCTCTTGGGGCTATTCTAGCAGCAGAGCGTAACAGCTGTGACTTTGCAAGACCAGGATCTCCCATCATTAGCATGTGAATGTCACCTCTAATCCTAGTTCCATCAGGAAGCTCTTTGTCCACTCCACTAAATTGCTGTAAAGCAATCGCCCTTTTTTCCCACTCCATTCCATATATAGTAGGTGAGATAGAATCTCTGATTCTTTCAGCTATGTCCTCTTGCTGGGCTAGTTCATTTATTTGAATTAATTCTTCTGCACTAGGTTCAATGTCATCGTCTTCTCCAACTCGTTCATCAATACTGTGAGCGTAAAGATAAATGTCAAATTCACTTTTTTGTCTTCTACCCTGAAATTGTGTCTTTGGTTTTATGATTCCTACAATAGCAACTCTGTCTCCAGGTTGTATTTTATGTGCTAATGAACTTTCAAAGTAGGCTGAAAGTCTTTCAGGCTGTGATCCGGGAGGTAATCCTTCTGGAAATTCCTGTATTTCAACCTTTTGAGAATCAATAAATTGTGAGAAATCATCCCTCAATTTGAAATCAGTACATTTACATCCCTCTGAGGTACATCTGGTTGGTTCTTTTATTGTAAAGAAATCTTGAATGTAGGAATTTCGATGTTTTTCCCAGTCACATTCAAACAGCCCTATTTCCATTCGAGGTCTTACTGGTGTTGCTTTCCTCACTAAACCTTTCAATTTCACAGTGCGATAGAGATGTTCTTTTCTAAGTCCACTAATTTCAACCTCATACAATTCATCAGGAATTCCTACAGGTGCTACGTCTAAATCAACTTTAGTTCGATGCTCTTCTTTAACTCTCTTTACAGTTTCTTCAGGTATGAATTCTTGAACAATATTCTTTGCAGCGTCTAAAGTTTCGTCTAAATTCCACCTTAGATTGTTAGATAATCTTGCATTAAAATCAGCCACAGCTTCCCAAGTTACACTGATTGCCCGTTCACCATCAGGATACTTGCTAGATATCTTTTGTATTTCATCAATATATGTTGGAATTTTACTTGTGTCTATTCTATTTCCGTTACATTTTTGACAAACAACTCCCCCTTTACCTGTACCTAATCCGTCACAAGCACTACACATTGGTGCAGAAGCTTCTTTTCCAAACTGATCTACAGGTCGATTTCTGGAGTCTTGAAAGAAGGAGCGCCAAAGCTCCATTAGTTCATCTAAAGGTATGTCATTAGGCAAGGACCTATGCCATTTGGCAGCCCCTTAAATATTTATCCGAATATTCTTTTCCAAATACTAGGTTTATTTGCTTCAATTTCAGCCATTAGATTTATACGAGAATCAACAGCAGCCATGAAGTTTGGATTTATCTCTAGAGCTTTATCAAATGCCCCTAATGCAGCTTCTCTATCTTCCAAAGATTTCCATAATACTGTGCCTTTGTTCACCCAAGTATCTACAACATATGGATTAAGATCTAAAGCGGCGTTAAAAGCTTCTAAAGCTTTCTCAGGTTTTTCTAGAGCATACAAAATATTTCCTTTATTCCGATGTAGAGTATCATCATTTTCGTGAGATTTTAAGGCAAGATCGCACACTCTTAGTGCAGCTTTGTGCTTACCTTTCTTTCTAAGAACTAAAATCAGATCGTTGTGAGCTTCTTTCATCTCACTATTAAATTTAATTGCTCTTTTCAAACAGTTCTCAGCATCATCATATTTTTGTACAAGCATTTTTGCATAACCTTTGTTGTACCATGCCTCAGCATCCTTCGCATTTAATCTAAGTATGGCGTTCCAGCACTTGTCTGCTTTTCCAAATTTTTTGAGTTTTGTCAGAAGAATGCCCATTAACTTCCATGTTTCGATGTCTTTAGGATTATTCTGTGTAGCTAAATGATATGATTTAATTGCATCCTCATAATCCCCTAATAATTCGCACACTTCAGCCTTACCCTTTAACGCATCTACATTCTTTGGATTACTTTTTAGTACAGTATCGAAGGTATTACATGCATTCTCAGGATCACCTAATTCGTATTGGACTTTTCCAAAAGCAACTCTTGCTTTAACATCACCGG
>JBJLBY010000056.1:0-16840 GCA_045567975.1 Candidatus Poseidoniales archaeon
AGATAGTCTTTTTGGCCATTTCTATAGAATAAAAAGTATTGTAGATTAAAGATTTCTTCCAACCACTTGGATTTATTTCTTCCCAATCTACTTCATCTCCCTCTTTTACATTTCTCATCCCATGCTCAAAAGCTCTATTTCCTAACAAAGCAAAGATTCCTCTGCGAGCTATATCTGCTTTCTTTCTCTCACGGAATTGCTTCTTCCACAATTTATCGTAATCCAACGAGTCAGTCAAAGCTCTTTGTGCTAAAGCTCCAGATTCTATTGCGTAATTCATACCAAAGCCTCTCCAAGGATCTTGAAACCCGGCAGCTTCTCCAGTGTAATACACACCATCATTTATTGCAGTTTTAGGGAAATGAACGCCTCCTTGGCCTCCAACAGTTCCAGTTGGCTTAGCACCATCAACTATATTCTTCAGAACTGGACGCTCGTCAACTGCTTTGTATAATAATTTTTTAACACTTTTTGCATATGGCTTTGAACAACAATTCATAACTTTAATCGTATCGTCGTCCATAGGAATTATGTATAGATACCACCCTCTAGGAGAATATTTCTCATCATGCATATACAAAAATTGATCTCTAGGAAAATCAGAATTTTCATAGTAGGCTCCAAACGCAGCCATATCTGTGCGGTAAGAACCCGTAGCCATTATGTCTCCTGCTTTTGGTTTTGGTCTAGATTTAAACTTGAATTCTACCCCTAAGTCCTGTGCTTCCTGAGACAGCCCTCTCTCGAGGGAATTTTCTCCACCTCTAAGAATCAAGGGCAAAGGTTCTTTCAATGAAATAGTAAAGTCTCTCTTTTCGGTACAACATAGAAATTTTTTAGCATCTCTAAACGTAAATTTCGGATTCAAGCCCCAACGATTCAAGTATGATTTAGCATCAGCCTCTGAAGATGGAGTGGAAGGACTCTCCTTCAAAAGAACTTGGTAATTAGGATGGAACTGCATCCCAATATCTGCCCTAGATTCATGAATCTCAACTATCTCATCATTATTAGCAAAATTAATAGCTGCTGAAAGGCCAGAAAGACCTCCACCTATTATTTTACGACGTGAACTATCGTTGACTCCACTCATATCGACTTGGTCCGAATAGAACCGGTCTTAAAGTTCTATTGCCATTGTATAGAAAAATATATTAATGGAGGAAATATTGGTTAATTGCAATGAAGGCAGCTAAGCTGAAAATCTGGGAAGAAGAAATTGATTCAGGGCCAATACCTAATGATGGTGAAAGATTTGATATTATTGTTGTAGGTGGTGGACCTGCAGGATCTGCTGCCGCATCATATGCTGCATTAGATGGAAATAAAGTTCTACTAGTAGAAAGATTTGAATATCCGAAAGATAAGATTTGTGGAGATGCTGTTGGTGGCAAGTCATTGAGACACGTTGAGGAATTGGGAATTTACAAAGAATTGAGCTCGACACCACACTTTGAATTTAACAGTGTAGTTTTCAGCAGCCCGAGTGGTGATGAATTCAAAGTCCAGCTTCCTGATGATCACTTAGCTGGATACGTGTACCCAAGGCAACAATTTGACTGGTTATTATTCAACAGAGCTGTAGATTTAGTCACGACAAATGGTGGTGCAGTAATCCAGAATTTACGTGTTAATGAAATATTATACAAAAACGTTGATGGAGGAGAAGATCCTGGTAACAACTCAAAAGACCAAAGAAAAATTATTGGAATACTTGGAAAAAAAGATGGGAAAAAATATGAATTTTATGCGCCACTTACTATAGGGGCTGGTGGCGTGTATTGCCCCGTTGCTGATTCTTTAGTCAAACGAACTTATGACGAAGAATTAGTTGATAAGGAAAAGAAACATTATAGTGCTGCATTCAGGCAATATTGGAAAGGTGTCGAAGGAATTGAAGATAAGATGGGAGCTATAGAATTTCATTATGTAGATGGAGTTCTTCCAGGCTACTTCTGGATTTTTCCAATAGGTGGGGGTGTTAGTAATGTAGGATTTGGAATGGCATTGGCAGATATATATGCTCATGATAAAAAATTACGTAGCATGCAAGAATTTGTTATTCACGGCAGATTTGCTGAAAGATTCAAAGATGCTGAACTAGTAAAAGGATCAAGCAAAGGATGGCAATTGCCACTGGGATCTCCTCGTAAAGCAAAACACTTACCAAGAAGAGCCTTCGGTAATGGATGTATGCTTGTTGGTGATTCCGCAAGCTTAGTTGATCCTTTCACTGGAGAAGGAATAGGAAATGCACTGCTTTCTGCAAAATTAGCTATTAGCCATTTCGATAAGATTGTTGACCGAAGAGGATTTCCTATAGAAAAAGGGATGAAATATCAAAAGAAAATATGGACTGAATTAGGTAAAGAGCTTACAAATTCATACAAATTACAACATTATACGAAAAGAAGATGGCTAGTAAATTTATTTGTAAAAAAAGCAAAGAAAAAGGCTGAGTTACGTAAAATATTGACTGAAAGCTTGACCTCTAGAGATGCGCAAAGCAGGCTAACCAGTCCTTGGTTGTTAATCAGAAATCTACTTTTTTAGTGCCGAGTCAACTGTATTTGACATCAGCATAGCTACAGTCATCGGTCCAACTCCACCTGGAACTGGAGTCAATTGACTTGCTACTTCTTTTACATCGGAAGAAACATCCCCAACTAATCCTGAGTCTGTCCTATTAACTCCTACATCGATTACGACAACTCCTGATTTTAGCATATTTGCTGAAACTGTATCGGGCCAACCAACTGCTACAACAACAATGTCTGCATCTCTCGTAAAAGATTCAATATTTGGAGTTCTACTATGACATAATGTCACAGTCGCATCTACGCCTTTCTGCGATAGTAAGAGAGAAAGGGGCTTTCCAACAATTGTGCTACGTCCAACAACAACAATATGCTTACCAGAGGGATCATTTCCTGATCTATATAGTAATTCTACAACACCTGCCGGAGTACAAGGCCTCAAACTTGGTTCACCTTGAACCAATTTACCTAAATTAAAGGGATGAAAACCGTCAACATCTTTTTCTGGATCTATTTCATTTAGAACTGAATCTAAGCCATCTGGAAGTGGAAGTTGAATTATGATTCCATCTTCAGACTCATTGAGTTTTTTGACAAGAGAACTCAATTCTGATTTAGTTGTAGATTCAGGAAGATGATGATGAGTAAGATTAATGCCTACTCTTTCAGCAGCTTTAGATTTTGCCCTGATGTACGAAGTAGATGCTGGGTCTTCACCTACTTGTATTACAGATAAACAAGGTTTTGAATCCATTTTAGAAATTTTATCGATTAATTCAGATTCAATATCTAATGCTATCTTCTTACCATCTATCAACTCTGTACTCACTCTAATTCCTCCAAATTATAAAGCTCTACTTCTATACGAGGACCTTCTCCTTGAGCTGCAATTCTTTTCCTAATAATAAGTTCTGATATCTGTCCATCGTCGTGATACAAAACTCCACTAAGACCATCCTTAACTGACTTTGCTATATTATCTGCGTCAGGTCTCTTTGAATGGTGTTCTTCTTTTCTTGGATTCTTTACTCTCCATTTACTTTTTGGACAGGGGAAATATGCAAAAATTTCTAAACCAAGAGGGCCCTCAAACAGCCCCTCAAAACCTGCTTCTTCTCGAGCCTTCTGAGCAATATAAGCAATATCTGCCTTGTAAACCTTACTTGGCTTTGGATCGGTTGCAACTACAAAATTACCTTTCCTGTAAAAACGAGGTCTACCTTGTGCTACTGGTTTTCCAGGTAATGTAAATTTGATGTTCACAAGCCTTAGAAAAGAAGGCTACAAAAGTGTCTTTGTGTGACCATATTGTTTTAATTAGGTGAGTAAAACAGGATATTGTGCGTAAAACAAGAAAAAAGCAAAACATGAGGGATAAATAAAGTGAGAATAGCTGTACTTTTTCAAGATCGTTGCAAACCAAATAGTCCTGCATTCGAGTATCTCCAGAAATACGCAGGTTCCTGCGGTGGAGAATGCATTCAAGTTAATGATGATAAATGTCGAATTCTCGAATCGGCATGTCCTCCATGTTTGATGCGCGCAAAACAATGCCCTGGTGACGCAGTTAAAATTATCAATTTACCGCAAGAACTTGAAACCGACATGATTCACCGTTACTCATTAAATGGATTTCGATTGTTTAGACTACCAACTCCATCTAAAGATTCAGTTATCGGAATTCTAGGGCCAAATGGTATGGGGAAATCAACTGCCTTCAATATTTTGAATAATTCAATAACGCCAAATCTAGGTAATTTTGAGGATGAAGATGTACTCTGGGAGGATGTTCTTGAAACATTGCCACGAGGTGAATTGAGGGATTTCCTTGGTGATTTGAGTGAATCAAAAGTAAAAGTTGCTCTAAAACCTCAATATGTAGATAACATTCCTAAAGTTTTCAATGGTAATGTTGGAAAGCTATTGTCTTCTGTTGATGAGAGGAATTTGTATGATGAAATGATTGATAAATTTGAACTAAGGCATCTATTAGAAAGAGAATTGAGTCAGTTATCTGGTGGAGAATTGCAACGTGTTGCTATTTGTGCAACACTTTTGAAAGATGCTGAAGTATATTTCTTCGATGAACCGTCTTCATATCTAGACATACATGAAAGAATGAGGATTGTTAAAATAATACAAGAACTTGCAGAATCTGCTAGAGTGATTGTTATTGAACACGATTTAGCTGTTTTAGATGTTATAGCTGACTTAACTCACATTGTTTATGGTAAAAAAGGGGCATATGGAATTTTTACACCCGCTCGCACTACTAGGAAAGCAATCAATGCCTATCTAGAGGGATACCTGGTTGAACAGAATATTAGAATTAGAAGTAAACCCATAAAATTTTTAGAGCATCCGCCGCGAACTGGATGGGATGGGCTTAAGTTAGTAGAATGGCCCAAATTATCAAAAAAATTGGGCGATTTTGAACTAGAAGCGAGTGGTGGTGAAATACTCAGTGGGCAAGTTTTAGGTGTTGTGGGTGGCAACGCAACAGGAAAAACCACTTTTGTCAAAATATTAGCTGGAGATCTAGTGCCTGATAATGGAAAAATTGAGAGTGATATTACAGTTTCTTATAAACCTCAATATATCGAGATGAAAGAAGGAGTTATTGTTGAAGATCTATTAAGATCTGTCGAAGGCTTTGATGAACACATACTAGAAATTGATTTGAACAGGCCTCTAAAATTAGAACCATTAATGAAAAGAGAATTGCACACTCTTTCTGGTGGAGAACTACAAAGAGTCGCTATTGCGGAATGTTTACTAAAAGAAGCAGATTTGTATTTACTAGACGAACCTTCAGCCTATCTTGACGCTAATCAAAGAATGGTGACTGCTAAGACTATAAGGAAATCAATGGAAAATCGAGGGAAATCTGCACTAGTTGTGGACCACGATGTATATTTCATTGATTACATCTCTGATGGTTTACTTTGTTTTGGCGGTGAGCCCGGAATGAATGGAATTGTTGAAGGGCCTTATAACATGCGCGAGGGTATGAATCGCTTTTTGGAAAAAGTTGATGTTACATTTAGAAGAGACAAAAATACTCACAGACCAAGAGTTAACAAACCGGGTTCTAGGTTAGATAGAGAGCAAAAAATTAAGAAAGAATTTTACTATTCTAGCTAATGAGTAGATTTATTTTAGGGCTTTAATAGGGCATATAATGCTTCAGAAGGCTTTAGAGAACGGAGTTCGCATTTACACTAATATAATTCTGAAGAATGCTTTCCTCACAGTTGCAGTTTTAGGGTTCATAACTGTCCTCTTGCTTCAGTCTGCCCTGACTTTTGAACAGAACATGACTCGGGACATTGAAGTCTACCTTCCCGAAGGAGAGGAATCTACTGATATTTTGATAGAAGTACGTGAAGATTGGGCTACTGATTTAATTATTGTTTATATCGAAACTGGAAATGCTAAAGACCCCGATATTTTTGATGACGTTGTAGTAGATAACATAACCTACATGCCTACTCTGAAAGAAATTGCTTTATTAGAGCAAACTATTGATGAATACGGACAAACTACAGATTTAGAAACATATCAAGCAGATAGAGGGGAAAAAGACGGGATCATATTTACTCTTAGTATCTCTACCCTAATCAAAGAATTTAACTCAACTAATGCAAGATTTATTGAAGCTAGTGAAGGGAAAATATTCGGTGGATTGAGCATTGAACAGAATGATGATGATTTAGTAAATGAGACAGGTACATACGCAATTCCAGATGATCAAGATAGGATAGACCAGATTTTTGATAGTACTGCTTCAGCCTTACAAAACTTTGCTATAGATACTAATGATGATGAAATAATTGACACTGCGGTTATTCTTTTCGCTCTAAAATATCAGGGTGAAAATAACGATCAAGCACAAGAAGAAATGATTGCCAAGATTCAAAACCATATTGATCAGAGATATCAGCCTAGATCGGATATGACTCAAACTGGATTAGTCGTTGTTCTTCATGAAGTTACAGCTAGATTGTACGAAGATTTACTTACTATGTTACCCATTTCTTTAGCCATTGTATTAGGGATGATGATGTTTTTCCATAGAAACTGGTTATCAATACCTGTTGTTTTAGTTCCTATTTTCTGTGCATTGATATGGACTTTAGGAATTGTGAATTTGTCTGGAGTTGTATTAACTCCAATGATTGTTGCTGCAGGTCCAATTCTAGTTGGAATTGGTGTGGATTATGGACTCCACGTAGCAAATAGAATTGTGGAATTCAAAGATGAAGGAAACAAAATGCCCAAGGCTACGTTTTTGGCATTGTTAACCACAGGAAAAGCCACATTCTTATGTGCTGTTACAGACACAATCGGTTTCTCGGCGTTGTTTATCTCTCCAATAGTTCCAATGAGAACCGTTGGGTTCACAATGATAGTTGGAGTTGCTTGTGCTTTCTTTTTGACTGTAAGCATGACTCCAGCCATAATGCAAATAACAAATTATTCAAGACACAAATCCGAAGGTTGGAAAGGTATCGCAGCCCTTTCAGCAAAACAGTGGAAAGCCATACTTCTCGTCGTTCTTCTAACAACAACTTACTCGATTGCAAGAATAGCTGTCATGGATCAAGACATCAAAGGTGATGAATCAGCACCAGAAGATATTGATTCAATAAAAAAACTAGGTGAATATTCAGAAAAATTTGAGGCGGGTCAGACTGGAATATTACTAGTAAACGGGCCTGAAGATAGACCAAAGCCTGCTGCAAAAGATTTAGATGTTTTAGATATAATGAACTGGACTCAAGGTGAAATTAACAACCTAACCGTTGTCAATAGAAATACTGATGAACTAATAAACGTCTCTGCCTTTTCTATCGTAGATTTCTTCAAATCTGCTAGAATAAATATTGCAATAGAAAATATCAATGGTGACGTGGTTCTAGAATATGATGGTAGCTTTTGGGAATTATTACATCACGAGTTCTTTGATAGTGCTGCATGTCAAGTTGAAACTGGAGCATTCTATACTTGTGACCAGTTAAGAGATGATATGATTGATGTATTCTATGAATCATTTACTGATGAAATGAGAGCAATGTTACTCACAGATGAATATGATAAAGCACTAATTTACGTGAGCATGCCATACGTCAATATCGATGATACTGCAATCTTAGTAAATGAAATCGACGAGATTGCTTATGTTCGTGATAAGCAAATGCATTTCCAAGATGCACAAATGTCGCAATTAACTGGAGGGCCTCCTGTAACTATTGCAATAAATGAAGGAATACAAGACACACAATTTGAAACAATAAAATTGAGCTTATTCTTAGTTTTAATCACAATGATCTGTATTTTCTGGTCTGTCAAATTTGGATTTATAACGTTCTTACCGATCTTGCTAGTAATTCTTTGGTATCCTGCAACTGTTGATGCTGGTGGAACAAACTTAAACATTTTTACAGCAATGGTAGGTACTATCATAATAGGAATTGGAATTGATAATTCTATACAAATCACCGAAAGAGTAAGAGAAGAGGGTGCAAATCCTAAAGGTATCCAAAAAGCTGTAGAGAATACTGGGCAATCTGTTGTTGAAGCAACATTTACTACAATGGGTGGTGTTTTCTCAGGAGTACTTATTTCATTCTTTAGTTCTCAATTCATAGGACTAAGGAATTTCTTTGCTTTGATTATAACTTTAGTGTTATTCTCTTTACTTATGGCTGTTTTCGCACTTCCTAGCTTTTACCATGCATTCTATGCCCTAACAAAAAAATACAAAGAACAAAATTGGGGAATAAGAAAGAAATTTAATTAGAAAACATTACGTCTAAAGCTAAGACTGCCTTTTCTGCATAAGGCAACAACCTATCTTCAATATCTTTCTCTTCAACTCCAGGACCTATAATTCCAAGACCTATAGGTTTCATGGATGCTAATTCTAAATCGATAATGGCTTTAGTTATAGCTTGACCCATTACCAAACCATGATCTGTTTTACCTTTTTCAATTATACCTAGTACAACTGCACCGTCTATTGATTCTCTAATCAAAAGACGTTTGAGCTGCAACGGATACTCCATAGCTCCAGGAACCCAACAGACTTCTTCTACAATTAAATTCTTCTCTAAAGCAACTTCTTTAGCTCTAGATACCATTTTATCCATCAATTCATGATGAAACTGACCGGCGACTATTGCTATTGATTTAGACATTGATATTCTCCTTTGTAATTTTTGTAATTGTATCTACAGTGTTACGAGTCTGAGATTCTATTTCCACATTGACTAAATCGCCAACTAATTTATTGCTCAGATTTGTTCTTCTAAGTGTCTCTGGAATTAAATACACATTAAACAAATTATCTTTTCTCGAAACATCGCCCACTGTTAAACTCACGCCATTAATTGCTACATAACCTTTAGGAAATATATATTTTACAATGTCGGGAGAAGTTTTAAAAGACAAAATATAATTTTCATCTGTTTTGCTTATCTTATTTATAGATATAGTGTCTGAAACGTGCCCTGAAAGAATATGGCCACCTATTTCATCCCCAAACTTTATTGACCTTTCCAAATTTACTTCGTCAGACGTTTTTACCGTATCAAAAGTAGTAGACCGCAAAGTTTCAATTATCAAATCAAAACTCATTCGCATATCATTAACTGAAGTGACTGTCAAACAAACTCCATCCAAACAAACACTAGCTCCTATCTGTAAATCTGCAAGAAATTCAGAACTAGATTCTACTTCTAAAGCGAGTGAATCTTTACTTTTAGATACTTTCGTAATAGTGCCTGTCGAGTGAACTATTCCTGAAAAAACCATAAGTTATTTCTCCGATTCATACTTTTTCCTAAATATCTTCATTATTTTGGAAATAATTTTACGAGAGCCTGCTAAGTCTTGCTCCATCTCAGGAAGGCGGACAACTTTCACAGTTAAACCACGTTCAGCTAATTTTAATTCTAATTCTTCACAAGTAAAAAGGCGCTGATCATAGCCCAAGGCAATGACATCTGGTTTTACTTCTTCAACTATAATATCTAACATGTCGCCAGTTCTACCAATAACAACACTATCAACTGGTTTGAGATGTGAAACGACTTCAGCCCTTATATCATCCGATAAAATTGGTTCGCCTTTCATTCGGCGAACTGTATCATCATTAGCCACAACAACTACAAGTTCTGTTCCATGCTCTTTAGCTGCATTAAGAAAATGTGCATGACCGACATGGATGATGTCGAAAACACCTGTTGCTACTACTTTCACTGACACGCCTCCACAATATCTCTGCCCTCTAAAAACAGATATCCTTTATTCTTTGCCCATTTTCTAGCCTGATCAGAAGGAAGTGCATTTCCTGTTTCAGAAAGCATTTCACAACCTAATGCTACTGGAGGAAGTCCAAGAAATTTCAAAAGAGATACTGCCAATTCGGTATGTCCTTGCCTACCTTGTAAAAGATTAGAATCTGCAATACAGACAGGTAAATGTCCGGGACTTCTAAAATTAATCACTAGTTCCTCCTTACATGCATCATCTGACAAAGTAGATGATTTTTCACATAACTCTGAGAATTGTCTAGCAGTTAAGGATCTATCTTTGTCCGTAATTCCTGTAAATGTATCTTTATGATTTATGAACAAAGAAAATGAAGAACGTTTATCATAAGGCAATGAATTATTTGCTAATCTATTTAGATAAGGAAAATTATTCGGCTTAGCACTAGCTGCAGCATATACATCACTCATGAATGGAAGCCCTAGCTTTTTTGATATGTTAAACTCTGAGGCTAAAAAAACCATTCCACCTCCCTCTTTCCTTAATAAACGAACACTAGAGTCTTTCACAGTTTTACCTAAGAAGAATATATCTGTCTCACCTTCACGCTTATCAGAATCAAAAATTAGTACTGGCTCTCCTTTAGTCAGTACATCAACTAAATCGTCAATTTTGTAGGGAAGTGTGTGTGACAAAATTTGCACCTTGAATCATCGACTTTAGGATAGCCATTAAAAAATTGCGTATATACTCGAAAATGAGTAATCAAAAATCGTAAATCACTCTATCTATGTTAACTGTAGAGTTTGCTTTCATACTAACATATCTAGTGCACGAAAGATCTCCCTTGTCTAGTTTTGCCACCATTAAAGAACCAAAGTCTCTGTTACAAATCAGAGGATCTTTATCTGAAGAATTGTAAATATCATATCCACCCCATTCCAATCTCCAATCTCGCGTCATGTCATAAATTAAAACTAATCTCTTCTCTTCTGATTCTTCACTGTGTAAAAGTGAATAATCTCCTGCAGAGTAGCTCAAATGATTAGACAACCGAAATTTAGGCTTCAAACCTGTGACTTTTTTTAGAAAAGCGATTAAGTCAGAAGATTGCCAAAATTCATCTAGAACTGCAGAAGTAAGCTCACGCTTGTAATAACCTATTTTTTCTTCTCTCTCAAATTTAGAAGTTATGATTACTGACTTCAAATCAAGAAACTTAGATAACCTTATGAAAGGTATATCTGCTGAATTGAATATTCTATCCAAATTAGACAAAGTTGCCTCCTCAAGATAATAAGGATTAATTTCAACCATGATACCACCCCGTTACTGTTAGACGCTGGATATCAGTCAAAATTTCTCGAACTTGGTGCCAAGAATGGTCTGATACTTCAAACATTATCAAAGAGTTATACTCTGGAACAATACTATCAACCATCTTCGATTTACCTGAACTATCTGATTCAAACAAATCTAGAGTTCCACCCATTTCCTCAGTTATCTCAGGAGTAAGATGTAAGCTGTAAGCAATAATTCTGCCCTCAACTTGATCATCATGGGGTAACAAAAAATCTCCAACACCATAGACATAAGCTCCCATATCTATTTTCTTTAATTTCTTAACTTTGAAAGCTTTTGAAACTTCTTTTCTCCAGAAATTATCACCTAAATCCTGCCTAAGAATGTTAAGAGCTGGATGGTCTATGTCTGTCAAATCTACACTTGCCCAATAACTGAACAAATCAGCTTCCTTGAAATCATACTCTAAACCAGCCAATGCATCAATAACTAAGTCTAAAGTACTCTCATCCAAAAAATCTCTAACGATAGCGTGTGGGAAAGGAAATGTATTTACAGATGCAATTTCTTCATTTTTTCTCATTTGAACGCCTCTTCCAATTGACCATACCTTCAACGGAGCCTAAATGAGTTGCTCTCTGATGAATGCCATGCTTCTCATCCGTGTACCTAAGTCCTGAGCTAGATTCAAATAATAATTCTAAAATTTTCTCTGATGATTTTACGTTATGATAATTATCTGATATTAATTCCATCCATTTAATAAATTCTTTCCTTGTTTGTTCTATAGCTCCTGCAGCTTTTCTAGGGCCAAAATGAGTATAATGTAAGTAATTCAGATTAAGTGAGAGCATCTTTTCGATACTATCCATTGCCAAATCATGCCTATAATATCCTGGAGTAACTGGGAATGATTTGTCTAATTCAGGATACCAAAGACCCAAGGAATCACCAACAAAAGCTTCGTCTCCCATTACCCATGTAATATGATGTGGGGCATGACCTGGTGTATGCAATGCCCTCAAAATTTTGCTACCAAGATTTATCTCAAAATCTTCCTCTGCAGATATTACTCTTGATTCAGGAATAGAAACTGGTTTACCATACAATTCCGCCACTTTTCCCAGAAAATCTCTACTTCCTTCCCACCACTTATCAATTACAGAAACGTGCTTCGCAGCTTTAGGGTGCAAAACTGCGGTGGCATTCTCACAAAGCTCCATCAAACTTCCACCCCCTCCAAAATGATCTAAGTGAATATGTGTAGGAATAATGTAATCAATATCTGATAGGTGAATGCCCGTCTGCTTGATTCCTTCAACTAAATTATCTAATGCACAGGCTGGACCAGTTTCGATAACTGCATTCTTTTTGTCTTTAATCAAATATATTGAAATGAAATCTTGTTCATCGTTAGGAGATAAATCAAACCAAAACAGATTTTTACTATGTTTGTGAACTGTTATAGACACAAAGTAGTATGGAAAATGGGGTTTAAGTTGACCGACTGTCTTATAGCGACGCCCTAACATGTATTAGCCCGTTGAGTCAAATGAAATACATAATTGTGACTGGCGGTGTTCTTTCAGGCCTAGGTAAAGGTGTTACTTCTTCTTCTAGCGGCCTTCTGCTACAGTGTGCTGGATACAAAGTAACTGCCGTAAAAATTGATCCTTACCTAAATGTGGATGCAGGTACAATGAATCCGTATGAACACGGTGAAGTCTTCGTAATGGCTGATGGGGCTGAGGTTGATTTAGATCTAGGTAATTATGAAAGATTTCTAAATTGTGACTTGACTAGTGATCACAATATAACGACTGGTAAAGTATTCAAGAAAGTTATAGAAAAAGAACGAAGAGGAGACTACCTTGGACAAACTGTTCAGATTATACCTCACATAGTTAGAGAAATTGTTGACGGAATAAAAGATGCTGCCAAAAATGCAAAGGCAGACATCTGTATAGTTGAATTAGGGGGAACTGTGGGGGACATTGAATCAATGCCTTTCATGGAAGCTGCTAGATTATTAGGGCGCGAAGAAGGCAGAAATAATGTGATGTTTATTCATACTACTCTAGTTCCAATAGTTGGATCTGTTGGTGAACAAAAAACAAAACCTACTCAACACTCTGTAAAAGAATTACAAGGCCTTGGAATAAGGCCTGATGTTATTGTAGGCAGAAGTGATAAAATGTTAGACGAGGATATTGCATCAAAGATCGCTTTTTTCGCAGACATACCCAGAGAAGCGGTTATCTCAGCGCCAGATGCTAAAACCATATACGAAGTACCTTTAATATTCTTAGAACAGAAATTTCCTGAACTTATAGAAAAAAGATTAGGGCTCAAAGCAAAAAAACCTAACGTCAAGAAATGGAGTAATTTCGTAGATAGAATAACCAACGGTGGGGACGAAGTGGAAATCGCAATTATAGGAAAATATACTTCGCTAAAAGATTCATATATTTCCCATGAAGAAACTCTCCTTTACGCAGGTGCAGTGCTAGGATGTAAAGTCAAAATCAGATGGATTGAAGCTCCAGATTTAGAAGATTCGGGAAATACTGAAGTACTAGAAGGTGTAGATGGTGTCATAGTCCCCGGAGGGTTCGGTAGTAGAGGTTCTGAGGGTAAAATTATGGCTGCTGGATGGGCAAGAAAGAATGAAGTTCCATATTTAGGAGTCTGTTTCGGATTTCAACTAGCAACTGTTGAATTTTGTAGAAATGTACTAGGTCTCAAAGATGCAAACTCTTCTGAATTAGATCCCGATGGAAAAAATCCAGTTATCGATATTCTTCCTGAACAGGAAGGTGTAAAAGATATGGGAGCTACTATGAGATTGGGAGATCACAAAATAAAATTATCAAAAGGAAAAGCAAAAGATCTATACGGAGAAGCTGAAGTTTACGAACGACATAGACACAGGTATGAAATAAATCCAGTTTACATTGATAAAATTGAAAAAGCTGGAATGAAATATACTGGTAGAGATAGTGAAGGGAGAAGAATGGAAGTATTGGAACTCGATGGACATCCTTACTATGTTGCTTCACAATTCCATCCCGAATTTAAGTCAAGACCGGACAAACCATCTCCCCTACATTTAGGTTTAGTAAAGGCCGCATTGGCCAATAAAAAAGACTGAAAAAACAAGGGCAAACTTATTAAGCTATAATTTCTGGGCTTATTATGTCCGATGGCGATGATAACAATGACAGTTTTCCAGAATTCAGTGGAAAAGAAGATGTAGTTGAAGATGGTTTCACTACGAGTGAAATGATTATTGGTTTTGGATTTTTGCTTATTGTTGCTGGATTTGTCTTTGGTTTGATTAGACTAATGGGTTTGAACGGTGGAGAAATTCCTTCAGACTACGATAATCACATAGAACAACTATATCTTAGCTATGTAATCATGTTTGTCGGAATATTACTAACATCCTTTGTTGGATTCGGTGGAATGTTCAAGAGAACTGTAAGCTCTTTTGTAAGTTCTGAAGATTAAAGATTCAGAAAGAAGCTGTCTGGTTCAGGCCGATATTCATGTACCCATCACTTATTTCGAAACTGTAAATGAAAGTGTAGTTTCCATCGATATTGGATGATGACGTGTAATCAAAAAATAATGAGTATCCTTTTGAAGCAAACAAAGACTCAAAGGTAGTAGCTGTAGTTTGAAAAGAAAATTCTAAAGTTTCTTCTGAAAAAGTTTCTACCCTATGCTCCAAAGCTAAAGGAAAATCACCCTCTATAGAACTTAAATGAGGTGTTAAATCGTGTCTTTCTCCTTGATGTTTACCTAGATTAACTGAATGAGTTATAGTACTACTAACTGCAATTAAGGTAATGGACATCAAAAGTCCAGAAACCAAAAGAAGTTGCCCTTTAGTATTCATTAGGCCTCCCTATATCCATACCAAAGTTGAAGATTAAGATCCCAAAGTTCATTATTTGACCACACAATTCTAAATGCTTGTGTAATCGAACCTGAAGGGACTTTTCTATCTACTATAACCTCACTAGTATCTCCATGTGTTGCTTCCAACCGATATGAAATTGAAGCTGAGAGGCCAGAATCTAAATATTGTTTTATTGCTGAATTGTTATCATTAGCAAGCCACCAAGATAATGTTGACCCATTATGTATCGAAGATAGTGCTGCATCTGAAGGCTCCCATTCATCCAATAACTCTAAAATCTCAATTCCTGCAAAATAAAGGTCATATTCTCCAGAATCATTAGCATCACTAGTTGGCAGTATATTGACTGCTACGTTAACTGCAGATGTGAATAATGTTGCTACTAAAAGAACCTCAAGGACATGCATTTGACCTTTGGTATTTTCTTTCATGATAAAACCAAAAATATCTAAGGACCTACACTAGTAAGCATTTCATCTTGAATATCAAGCATAGATGTAGTAATACCTGCAATCTCAAAAACAAACCAACCAATCATCAACAAGAAAGATGCCCTCAGAAGTGCTGAATAAATTCTTCCTGTAGACATGAAACCTGCTGCTAGACCATTACCTATTCCCTGGACTATCAAACTATAAAGGAAAACGGTAGAAATCCAAGTTTCATCCATTTCTCTAATAGTTAAGTTACCAATGGACATGCTACCTGTACTGCCTGTAGCTGCAGCTGAATCAACAATAGCTGGAATAAAAGTAGATGCTAAAACCAAAATTATTCCTAAGTAAACAAAGAAAGATGCGTAGATAACGGTAACATAACTTCCTACTTCCTGACGTCGCTCAGTTTCGAGGGCTTTGATTTCTCTGGCGTCAAAAGAAGCCGCTAGAAGAATATCCGAAATTCGACCTCCTGCCTTATTTGCTTCATCAACCATTCTTACTGCTCTAGTAACAATAGGTGAAGTAACGCGCTCAGTAAACATTTCCAAAACTTCTCCAAAAGAAACTCCCCAAGAAATCTGAGATGCCATTTTGTTTACTTCTTCATTAAGGTTACCATATTCTCCTTTAGCTAAAGTTTGGATAGCAACTGTCATACTTAGACCACCTTTCCAATATTCTGCTAAATCTCTGAGAAAATCCGGGAATTTATCTTCGACACGGGCTCGAATAAGATCTCGTCTATAACCATAATACCCGTAAGGGAACATAAGAGCAAATAAACCAAATACAACATAATCTATCGCTGATACTTCAGGGAAACCTCTGTGCCATTCTGTTGGATTCATCTCATTTTCAATACCATCAATGGTAGGATCTGCATCTACAGATTCATTGCTTTTAAACGGTGAAATACCGATACTGGTTATGGCTTCTACTCTACTCTCTTTTCCATTAGTTTCATCATATGTTTCTCCTAAAGTAAAAGAAAAACGACCATCATTCATGTGCCAAGGATTATCAAACTGTTTATCTCTATCTAAATCAACCACCACTGTTGTCCTATCTGTATCATTATTTATCTTAGCCATACCAAATAAACACAATGAAACTAATAATGAGAAAGTTATGACCAAAGGGGGACCCCAATCCGTCGTTTTATCTCTGACATTTAGCCAGCGATTAACCATGCTGTATTGCATCCAACGCCTCTTAACACCAGTACGTGGATCGCTATACACTTTCTTTTGAAGATTACCTTTTATTGACATTAATCTGTTGAAACCTCCTGACTTAAACTAAAAAATAAACCTGAAAAAATTATTTGAATTACTGGAAAACCACCAAATACTAAAAGAGCC